>JAHYJM010000103.1 GCA_019428945.1 Bacillota bacterium
CTCAATGCGGCCTTTGGCAACTTCACCGGTTTTATTAATAGCCTCATACTGGAAAGTGGCCATCGCTATTCCCCTTATAGGAAGCATTATTATCAAATAATTATTCCAAATAGTAATAAATATGATTAAACATCAACCAGGTTTTCTCTGCAAAAGTCTCTCCATCTCAGTCTTATCGATACATTTTTCAAGAGCTTCAATTTTACTGATCTTACCATCGGCATAAAGCTCAGATAAGGCCTGATCCATCGTTTTCATTCCGGCAGCATGACTCGCCTGCATGATCGAATATATCTGGTGCTCTTTCCCTTCCCTGATCATAGTTCTTACGGCATTGGTGGCAATTAAAAATTCCATGGCCAGAACCCTGCCATCCCCTTTGATATTCGGAATAAGCTGCTGGGATAATACAGCCTGCAGCGATCCGGTTAATTGCTGCCTGATTTGATCCCGCTGATGTTCAGAGAAGGCGTCTACAATCCGGTTTATTGTCAGCGGCGCTGTCTGTGTGTGCAGCGTTGAAAAAACCAGGTGTCCTGTTTCCGCAGCGGTTAATGCTATACTGATACTTTCAAGGTCACGCATCTCCCCAATCAGGATTACGTCAGGGTCGTGCCGCAAAACATGGCGGAGAGCGTTGGCAAACGAGCGGGTATCGATCCCGACTTCGCGCTGCTTAATAGATGCTTTCTTATGAGTATGCAAGAACTCGATCGGATCTTCAACGGTAACTATATTTAAAGCCCGTTCCCTGTTGATAATATCGATCATAGCGGCCAATGTGGTCGATTTCCCGCTGCCGGTCGGTCCCGTGACCAGAACCAGACCCCTTGGCAAAAAACATAAATCCCTAACTCCTGGTTGAACGCCCAGCTTCTCTAGATCAGGAATTTCAAATGGAACAAGGCGCATAGCAATTGCCGGTGTACCTCTTTGAAACATAACATTTCCACGAAAACGGGCAACTGACGGTATGGCATATGAAAAATCAAGCTCAAGATCGTTCTTCAGCGATTCAACCTGATTTGGTTTAATTATCTGCAGCAGCAGTTCCTTAACATCGTTTGGTGTTAATTTAGGATAGTCAAGCTTAACCATTTCCCTGTTGATCCTGAATATCGGCGGTTCAAAAGGAACCAGGTGAACATCGGATGTTCCCTGTTTTGCAGCCATGGTCAGAATCTGAACCATACTTAATTCATACTTGTTTCCATTACTCATATCTTGAACCTTTCTGCAATTCTGCTGCAATTAATCTACTGGTATTATTTCATCTGCTAACTGATCAGAAAGGTCTTCATCAGCTATTTTTATGAATACCGCTTCAATAAAACGGTTTTTATAGATGGTGAAACTATACGATTTGTTCACAGAGAGTTGAGCCCCTGATTCAATCCAGCGAACGAACTCGTAACCTTCACTCGGAACAGCTGTAATTGTCACTGTGGATCCTTCTGTGAACGAGCCACTTCCGCTCAGACTGCCCCCTTCGTTTGGTACAGCGTTTACACTAACCGTGTATGAAAGGGGTGTATAGGATTGCTGCTGAGCGCTGGGTACCCATTGGACAGTGCCGCCAACATTGTTATTGTCATTTGCTTCTTCGGCAATATCGCTAAATGAAAGCGGTGAATTTGGCGTACCGGCAATTGCTGAGATCATCTGTGTAACCAGCTCGATATTGGCAGGCATACCCTCTGCAATTAAATAGCGGATCTGGTTGCCATAGTCACCGGCAAAATCCCGGGTGATCTTCATTTTTATATCATATGGTTTAATAATCGGGTTATCCCAGTCCATATATATATGTGGAATGGGATCCGGATGGTCCCAGGTGACCCAACCCATATCAGTTCTGCCATCACGGAAACCATCAAGTAATATACTTAAAAGATCGATTAAAGCTTCCAGTTCTTCTTCTGCTCGTGGGCCATTTGCTGTTGCTACGGGCATTCTTATCTTTCTGGCCCCGCCTTCAGCAAATGCAGCGTTTTCCATCACATCAAGGGTGTTGATCAGTTCTCTTGCTTTGCCAAGAGTCATCGGGGTTCCCTGCATCCAGAGGGCCTGTTGGTTAGAATCAACCGTGAGACTCTGTACCGGTACTCCCAGTTCGGATAAATAACCCTGCATTGCTTCCGGTGAAACATAAAAGAGGCTGTAACGGGTGAGCAGCATGCGGTTGGCAAAATCACTGTAAAGCCGGTCTCTTTGCCCGACTATATAGTTACGCCCGAGCAGCAGGTAATCAAGGCCCTCTTTCTGCAGAACTACCTGGAAGGTAGTGATAGGAGAAAGGTTGCTTGTCTTTATAGTAATTTGTCTCGGCTGCTCCAAATAGATTATATTTGCGTCAAGTTTATAGGCTAGAAGCGAGAGAACATCGAGAAGGTCTGCATCTCTTACATCTAAAGAGATTGTGCTTGTGCTCGGCGCGATCGCTTTTGGGGTGGTGATGCTATCTGTAACCTCAGCCCAGAGCTGATCTGAAAAGTTTACGTTACTGCCGGTGATAGGTATGCTCTCCAAAACAGGGTTTATCAGGGGTTCATCAGGTCTTGTTAATGAAGCGGCGGCCATTTCACCATCCTGCAGGTTGTCTGTGTTTATAAAGCGGCTGCTGTCAAGCGAGCCGTTTACGGTAAGCATAAAAACAGCAATAAGCGCGACACCGACCACCAGCAGGCGTCTGTCTCTTATTCTTCCGGCAGATCTTCTCTTACTTCGCATTTACACACCCTCCTCCTGCTCATCTACATCCAACCCGCCATCCAGCATTCTCGTTTCAGGAGGTTGGTCAAGAAACAGGCTTACTTCCTGATTGTAGGCACGCATAACCACCATTTCTGCAGAGATCTGAAGAACGGCCCACAAATCGTCAACATAATCACCGACTGATACAATATATGATGTACCGCTTGATTCAATAATAGCCATATTGCCACCACGCCCACCGATTACCACACCGGTTAGCCTCATCGGATCAGAAAAGGGATCGATTGAAGGCTCGAACGCACTCCACTGAGCGCTGGACAATACTCCCTCTGTATCACGCCTCTGTTGTGGGAGCACCTCTGCTATTTCGCTGATTTCGGGGTTTTCTGCAGTAAACTCTGCAATTTCATTTGTTTCAGGGGATCCGTTTGCAGTGCCGGCATCGCGGAGCAGGTAGATGCTGTAAACTCCGCCTGCCAGAGCTATAGCCAGAATAACACCGGCTATGATCATAAAGAGCCTGTTTTTCAAGTACTCCGGAACAACTATATTAAATTTGCGCTTTGAATCTTTTTTCCCCACTTGACAGTACCTCTCATTCCTGTGACGCTGTATATATTTCTCTCTATAAATAGAAATCACCTGCTAGGCAACCTGGCAATCATACCCATACAAGGGCTACAGACCCATGGCTTTGCGTCTCTTCCTTTCGAAAGTTTTGCCGTTAACATCAGATGTCAATAATCTTCTTATAATTATATATTTTACCACATTTTGTAGCCTTTACAAGTGTTTTTTTCTAATATATGTGAAAATTACTTCTAATTGTTACTTCAAACATACTGTTCGTCGTTAAAATGTAATTTCCTTCTATTCTGCACATATTTTATCTTATTAAAAAGCAAATAAATTAATAATGACCTTCTGTTATTCTGAATTTTGTTTTCCAACCACGATCCGCTCAAGCTGTCTTGTCAGTTTGGTCCAGAAGAATTCCTTTTCAGAAATGGGAGTAACGAGGATGGTGTGAAGCCCGAGACGATTACCGCCCAATACATCTGTCAGAATCTGATCTCCCACCACGGCTACCTCCTCCGGCAATAGCTGCATATCGCTGATTGCTTTTCGAAAAGCTTTTCGCCTGGGTTTGACAGCATACCAAATTGCCGGGATGTCTAACTCCTGGGCCAGCATTGCGCCGCGATCACAGCTGTTATTTGATACTATATACAGTTTGAACCCTTTATTTTTCAGATTTACAAACCATTCGGCCAGTTTCGGATAAACGGTTCGATCGCTCCAGGGCACCAGGGTATTATCCATGTCGGTTACAATGCCTTTTATACCAATTGATTTAAGATAATCGGCATCAATTTCAAAAATGTTATTTAAACGTTGATTCGGTACAAGCAGTTCCCGCAATTATTATTCCTCCCAAAGGTGCTTTTTCATGCTGTGGTTTGTTATGCTTTGCTACTTACTCTATCATAATAGCTTCGTTATTTACAGACATTTATACTTTTTAACTCCATTTAGCGCTATTCTCTTTTCAACTGTGGCCTCTTTAAGGTATTATAAGCTAAGCTGCGTTTGAAAACTGGCTGACTTTATAGATACATACTAACACTGGAGGTTATATTAATGTACAAAATTGCAGTAATTCCCGGTGACGGCACCGGCCTGGAAATGGTTACAGAAGGTTTAAAAGTTTTAGAGGCCGCCCAGGCCAAGTTTAATTTCAAACTTGATAAAACAGATTACGATCTTGGCGGTGAACGCTACATGCGCACCGGCGAAATTCTTCCTGAAAGCGTGTTAAATGAACTAAAAAGATATGATGCCATTTTTCTCGGCGCAATTGGCCATCCTGATGTAAAACCGGGTATTCTTGAAAAAGGCTTGCTGCTAAAGATGCGCTTTGAACTTGATCTATATATAAACCTTCGTCCTGTGAAACTTTACCCCGGTGTAGATACACCAATTAAGGGAAAAGGACCGGAAGATATTGATTTTGTTGTTGTCCGCGAAAATACTGAAGGGCTATACGCCGGCGCAGGAGGTTTTTTACGCAAGGGAACGCCCCAGGAAGTGGCGGTGCAGGAGTCTCTTAATACCCGTTTTGGAGTTGAACGCTGCCTGCGTTACGCATTTGAATACTGCCGCGACAGAAGAGAGCGCAAGAAATTAACCCTCTGCGGCAAGACAAACGTATTAACCTATGCCTTTGATCTCTGGGAAAGGGCATTTCATGAAATCGGCCCGGAATACCCTGACGTGGAACGCGATTATGCGCATGTTGACGCAATCAGTATGTGGATGGTTAAAAACCCCGAATGGTTTGATGTAATTGTAACGGACAACCTTTTCGGTGATATCATCACCGACCTTGGAGCGATGATCCAGGGAGGAATGGGCATAGCGGCAGGGGGTAACATTCACCCCGGCCGGGTATCTATGTTCGAACCAATTGGCGGTTCAGCACCCAAATATACCGGAAAGGGTGTGATCAACCCACTCGCTTCCATTAGTGCCGGGGCGATGATGCTTGAGCATCTTGGAGAAAAAGAAGCTGCAGCAGCAATTGAAAAGGCTGTTGTGGAAGTTTGCAGCAAAAAGCTGAAGTCTCTCGGCGCCGGGCAGATGGGTTACAGCACCGCTGAAGTTGGCGATCTGGTTGCTGATATTCTCTAAACCAAACTGCCTTTGGCAACCGGTATCACCTTGCCGCCAACATTGATTGAAATTCCGTCCCTTTCTTCTTTTGCTTTAAGCAGAAGCAGTGAGGGACGGCCTATTTCGTAGCCCTGCTCTACTCTCACATCGATTTCATTATTCCCAAGATAGCGATGTTTTACCAGGTAGGCCGCAAGGCACCCATTCGCGCTGCCGGTTGCAGGGTCTTCTGCAATGCCGTGAAAATGATCAAACATGCGGCTGTTGAAATGGTTTTCCGGTAAATATGTTTCAGGGCAAAATACAAATAGAGACTTGGCTTCTGCCTGATTGATCAGGTTCAGGTAACCGACACTGTCAATCCTACAGGCCTTAACAGCATCAAGGCTGACCAGGGGAATCATGATAAACGGTAACCCCGTGGATACCTCCTGTACCGGAAAACGGCTATCTATTAAATTTATGTCGATATTCAAGGCCCTGGCTACGGCTTCCTTATCAAAGGTGCTGCCGAAAGCCGGGTTGATCTGTTTCATCCATAGAGTATCGGGTTGGCCTTTAATATATTCAAATTTAACCGGAATCTGACCAACTTTGAGGTTGAGTTTTACTTCAGACGTTTCAGTATCCAGCAGGTGTTGCTGAATAATATAGGCTGTTCCCAGGGTTGGGTGGCCGGCAAAAGGAAGCTCTTCATCAAGTGAAAAGATCCGGACATCATAACCATTGTTTTGAGGATTGTCCGTTAAAATAAAAGTAGTTTCTGAATAATTCATTTCACGGGCAATGTTTTGCATATCAGTTGTTGAAAGTCCTGCTGCGTTCCTGACAACTGCCAGCTGGTTTCCGGCATACCTGGTCTCAGCAAAAACATCTACGATATAAAAAGGATAACTTATCACCTCTTATTA
>JAHYJM010000104.1 GCA_019428945.1 Bacillota bacterium
TCAAGCCTGTCGACGAAGAAATGTTGCGGGCAGGCCAAAAGAAGTTGGCGGAGGCGATTCTTGAGCATGATTTAACAAAAAGAGGCGGCTCTCTGAGCAGCTACGGAACCGCCGTCTTAATTAACATCTTGAATGAAGCCGGTGGACTGCCGACCAATAACTTCCGTTACGGTGAATTCGAAGGTGCCAGGAAGATCAGCGGTGAAGCGCTGGCCGAAGCGGCCAAAAAGCGTGGCGGTGCCGGGACGATGGGGCACCGCTGTCATCCGGGATGTATAATTAACTGCTCCAATGTATATGCCAATGAAGACGGCAGCGAGCATGTCTCCAGTGTGGAATATGAATCAATATGGGCCCTTGGCGCCAACTGCGGCATCGATAATCTTGACCATGTTGCAGAACTGGTCTGGCTCTGCAACGATCTCGGCATCGATACCATCGAGGCTGGATGCACTATCGGTGTGGCCATGGAAGCAGGCCTGGCTGAATTCGGTGACGGGGAAGCAGCGATTAGAATGCTTAAGGAAATATATAATCGTACTCCGCTTGGTCATATTCTTGGCCAGGGTACCCAGTTCACCGGTGAAGCATACGGTGTAACCCGTATCCCGACTGTAAAACGCCAGGGCATGCCCGCCTACGAACCGCGCGCAGTCAAGGGCATCGGCGTTACCTATATTACCTCACCGATGGGTGCCGATCACACCGCCGGTTACACTATTAACCCGGAAATCCTGGATGTGGGCGGTAAAGCCGATCCACTTTCGCCAAAAAATAAAGTTAAGCTGTCCAAGGCTTTCCAGGATACGACTGCTTTTATCTGTGACGCAGCCGGTTACTGCTTATTTATTGCCTTCCCAATTCTTGATATCCCCAGTGGTTTTGAAGGGGCAATAGAAACAGTGAATGGTATGCTCGGTACAAGTTACACATCTGATGACGTAAACCGTATCGGTGACGAAATACTGCGCCTGGAAAGAGACTTTAACATGAGAGCAGGCATTGGCAAGGAAGCTGACCGTCCGCCCGAGTTTATGCGCTACGAAAAACTTCCACCGCACAACCAGGTTTGGGATATCCCTGACGAAGAACTTGATACGTTCTGGGATTGATAACGATGGAAGTAACGGTAACTCTTTACGCAACTCTGACCCGCTACCATCCGGAAGGGGAGAAAAACGAAGCATTTACCTTAGAGGTGCCCGAAGGGACAACGGTGAAAGAGCTGATCGATAAACTCCGTATTGAGGAAAACGAAGTGAAGCAGGTATTTATAAAGTATAAAAGCCGGCCCGATGACTACACTCTAGAGGATGGTGAAAAGGTGGCTATCTTCCCCTCGGTCGGAGGAGGATGAGATAAACAGCAAATTATAAGAGAAACGCGGGAATCAATTACCCGCGTTTCTCTTGCTTCAATTATATCCTGTTCATCTATGCTGAATACTCACCCAATTTTTCAGCGATCCAAAACTTAATCACCGACTGCCTCGTAACGCCAAGGCGTTTCGATTCCCTATCCAGTTCATCTACCATCAAGGACAGCGCACGATACCCTGAGACCACAAACAGTCGGCGCAAGAGGGGGAGTTGCCCCAGCAGTCTTCATTTTGCTCGGTGTAATCACAGCTTTTTGCCGTCGAGCAGTCCATGCACGAGGGGAAGCGGTAATTTTTAACCCGGTAGCGGAAACGTAAATATTCCGGATTGTTCCAGATATCATAAAGGCTGCTTTCGTTGATATTTCCCAGGATATGCTCACTCACATCTTTACGCCTGTTATCAAGGTAGTAGGGGTAGGAATACATCAGGCCGTAACAGGGAGCAACCGCCCCGTCATAACGGATCACCGCTGCATCATTCTCGACAAAGCTGCATTTGCGGCTGCTGCCCCAGTACATCCTCGGCAGCCTTAAAGAACCCCACAGCACGAAATCTTTTTCAATTGCAGGCCAGACAGCAGGTTCGGGAAAACGGAAATCTTCCGGTAAACTTGCCCAGTCAGGTGGCGCCAGTGTTCCCGCGCCCATTTCACGATCTCTACCCGGGGTTTCGTAAAGCACTTCTTTATACATATCCCCGGAATAGGCAAGCAGGTTGGTGACCAGAACCGTGGGAGCGCCAACTTCTTTAGCCAGGCGCGGCAGCAGGGGAAGCTGGTCAATATTACTGCGCATCATCACAAATTCAAGCCCGATTTTCGGGTAATTAGTCTTTTTTTCCTGTTTAAGCCGGCGCAGGTTCATCATGTTGCCGATAACATCATCGAGCTCGCCGTTTACCCGAATCTTACTGAACATCTCTTTATTCAACCCATCTATTGAGAAGTAAACGGCATAAACCCCGAGTCTGATTAACTCCTCGGCAACCTCTGCGGTTAAAAGGGTTCCATTCGTATTAAAAGTAACCTTGTAACCAGCAGCACTTAATTTGGCGATTATTTCAAGTGCCCGCGAGTGGGCAAGCGGCTCGCCAAAACCGCCCAGGTGAACCTTCTCAAGGTGAGGGAAACTCTTAAGCTGGCTGAGCAGCTGCTCGAATAACTTCATATCCATCTCGCCGTCAGGCACATTTGGCCACTGCTGGCGCATACAGGTAATACACTGCAGGTTGCAGCGGGCAGAAGGCTCCAGGTAGATCTTCTTTAACCCCGCCCCGATTTTATGCAGTATTATCTCGCCGCTGTTTTCATCGACAACGTAATCATCTTTGCATAAAACACTATCATCATTCTTAAGCGCTGCAGTGCCAAGCACCTTACTCATCATAAACACCCCGTTAAGTGATCATCCTTCTGCAAATATAACCAGAATGGTTATAAATAATTATAACCGACTTTACCTGATTTTGCAACATCATTATAGCCGTTTTGTGGTATCATATTAGCAGCGCAATCTCCCGATTGCTTTAAAACTCTGATTAATCACTCAAACATAACGGAGGGTAAAAATGAAACTAACTGAAAAGCTATACTGGTATCCCTGGCAGGGGCGCGCCAACAACTGCAACAGCTGCATCTACAGGGGCAGCAAAACCATCCTTTTTGATCCCGGCCATATCTATAACGAATTAAATGAGAGCTGTCTTGAAATCTTAAACCGAAACATGATCGATGACGGGATTACCCTGGCCGATATAGACCTGGTTCTCTGCACTCACGGGCATCCCGATCATGTTGAATCAGCCGGCCTGGTTCGTGAAAAAAGCGGCGCTCCCTTTGGCATCCACAAAGATGATCAATTTATACTTGAAGCAATCTCGCAGCATTACGCTTCCAACAGCGCTAAAGAACTGGCTTCACTCAAGCCCGATTTCTATCTCGAAGAAGGCGACCTGGTCTATAATTCGGACAAAAGCCTGAGCAGCGAAGTAAAAGTGATCACTTCACCCGGCCATTCACCCGGCTGCGTCTGCTTCTATCTGCCCGAAGAGAAAACCCTTGTAAGCGGCGACACCATTTTTCAGAACAGCATCGGCCGCGCCGACCTGCCCGGTGGTGATATCAATACCCTGGGCGCAAGCGTGGAGAAGCTATCGAACATTGAAGGAATAGAGCTGCTCCTGCCCGGCCATATGGGTTACGTTAAGGGAGAAGCAGCTGTTAAACATAATTTCGACCAGATTAAACGTTACTTTTTTGCCTAGAAGCTATAAGCCAAACAGACCTGTTCAGCAGGAATAACTCTTAAGATAGCGAATTAATCAAATAGGAACAGCAATAACTCAAAAAGGTGTCAGACACCTTTTTGAGTTATTGCGGCGACAAATAGAGGGAGGTAGGCTTCTGCCTGTAAAAGCGAAACTATGAAAATTGCGATGCTCTCCCCCATATCCTGGCGTACACCACCCCGGCACTACGGACCCTGGGAGTGGGTCGTAAGCATGCTTACTGAAGGGCTGGTGAAGCGGGGCCTTGATGTGACCCTCTACGCTACAGCCGATTCGCTTACCTCGGCCCGCCTGCGTCACGTTGCTCCCCGCCCCTGGTCTGAAGATCCTGAACTAGACCCTAAAGTATGGGAATGCCTGCATATTTCGGCTATTTTCGAGGAAGCAGCAGAATATGACATCATACACAACAACTTCGATTTCCTGCCCTTAAGCTACTCCGGGTTGGTCAGCACCCCGCTGCTTACAACCATCCACGGTTTTTCTTCGCCGCGCATCCTGCCCGTCTTCCGCAAGTACAACGGCAGGGCGCATTATGTGGCGATCAGCGATGCCGACCGCCATCCCGATCTTGATTACAGCGCCACAATTCATCACGGTATTCCCGTTGAAGATTACCCTTTTCATGCCCGTCCGTCGGAGGAAGGGTACCTGCTCTTTTTCGGCCGCATCCACCACGACAAAGGCGTTTATGAATCGATCCGCCTGGCTAAGCAGGTAGAAATGCCCCTGGTTATAGCCGGCATCATCCAGGACCAGAACTATTTCGATCAATACGTTAAACCGTACATTGATGACAACCAGGTACGCTATATTGGGCCGGTAGGCCCCGACACCAAGGGTGAAGTTCTCGGCGGGGCTAAAGCCCTGCTCCACCTGATCAACTTTGATGAACCCTTTGGCCTCAGTGTTGCCGAATCAATGGCCTGCGGAACCCCGGTTATTGCCTTCAACCGCGGTTCAATGCCTGAGCTGATCAAAGACGGCGAAACAGGCTATCTTGTCAACGATCTTTACCAGGCCCGTGATGTTATCTCTACCGTCGGCGATATCGACCGTAACGCCTGCCGCCGTCATGTAGAAGCAAACTTTACCGTTGATCTGATGGTCGATCGCTACATAAAAGTCTACAAAAAGATTCTTGGAAGCTAACAACTCTGCCCTGACATAACGCACAAGTCATTCTTAAAATATTTATTTAACAGAACCCAGTAAAAACAAAACTCACTCAAGGGCGAGAGTGCGATCTATATTCAGCTTCACTTTCCTGAGTTCTGACTCCCAATTAATGAGGTGACTGCCATGTATCCAGGTAAAATTTTACGACCGGTCAAGGTTTCATTTATTTCAACTTATCCGCCGCGCCAGTGCGGCATCGCCACCTTCTGTAACGATCTGCTGACCAGCATGAAAACAGTTTACGGCTCAATTGCCAGTAACGGCGAGCAGAGCAATTTTGAGGTTGTAGCCCTGAACAACGGTAACAGCACCTACAATTACGGAAACGAAGTAACCTTTCACATTCGCGATCAGTTCCGCAGTGATTACCAGCGCGCCGCCGACTTTATTAACCATTCTCCCGTCGATGCCGTCTCCATCCAGCACGAGTACGGAATTTTCGGCGGCGAAGACGGTAACTACATCAACTACCTGATCTCAGGCCTGAAAAAGCCGACCATTACCACCCTGCACACAGTGCTCGAAGAACCATCCACCGGCCAGCGCAAGACCCTGATGCGTATCTGCGAGCAGTCTGTTTCCGTGGTTGTCATGGCCCAGGCCGCCGTTGACATCCTCACCCGTGTTTACCGGGTACCCGAAGAAAAAATTCTGCTCATACCCCACGGCGCGCCCGATGTGCCATTTCTTGATTCCTCATATTATAAAGACCAATTCCAGGCCGAGGGACGAAAAGTACTGTTCACATTCGGCCTGCTCAGCCCCAGTAAAGGTCTTGAATACGCCATTGAAGCGATGGAAAAAGTTGTTGAAGTTCACCCCGATGCCCTCTATATTATCCTGGGAGCCACTCATCCCGAGGTAAAACGGCGATACGGGGAAGAATACCGCCATTCGCTTGAGAAGATGGTGCATGAAAAGGGCCTCAAAAACAACGTCGCCTTCTACAACCAGTATGTTTCACTCGAGCGCCTGGTGCAGTTCATGGTCGCGACCGATGTTTACTTAACACCATACCTGAGCCGCGAACAGATCACCTCCGGCACCCTCGCTTACGCCCTGGCCTGCGGCAAGGCCATTGTTTCCACCCCTTATATTTATGCCGAAGAGCTGCTGGCCGAAGAACGCGGCCGCCTGGTTCCTTTCAAAGACGGTGGCGCCATGGGTGATGCGATAATTGAACTGCTAAGCGATGAATCACTGCGCAACCGCATGCGCAAATCATCATACCAGTATGGCCGCCAGATGGTCTGGAAAGAGGTTGCCCGTAATTATGCCACCGCTTTTGAAAAAGCCCGCTTCAGTTT
>JAHYJM010000105.1 GCA_019428945.1 Bacillota bacterium
TTTCGGATGCTTTTGACATTAAGTCGTTGTAGAGAAAGTCCCGGTTTTCTTTTTTATTATATGATGTGCCGGTGCGCTCTATGATTACTACTTTCTTGATGCTGGGGCACTGTTCAAGTTCTTCTTCGGCGGCGCCAAGCATTGGTATTATTTTGCCCCGCCTGAAAGCGCCGTCGGCTGTGACAAGTACTTTTGATTTTGAATCGAGGATACGATCTTTAAGCGCTTCAGGACTAAAACCACCGAAAACAACACTGTGCATGGCGCCGATGCGGGTGCAGGCCAGCATGGCGATTATAGCTTCGGGGACCATAGGCATCCAGATAGTAACGGCATCACCTTTACTTACACCTAGTTCCTGCAATACGTTACTGAATTTGCTAACTTCATTTAACAGTTCTTTATATGTAAACTGGACAGTATCACCTTGTTCACCTTCAAAAACAAGAGCTTTTTTATCGCCTAGTCCGTTTTCCACATGGCGGTCGATACAGTTGGCGGAAACATTTAACTTTCCATTTATGAACCATTTAAAGTAGGGTGGATTACTGTCATCCAAAATTTTATCCCATTTATTAATCCAACTAAGGTTTTCAGCCATATTTTCCCAGAAAGCAAGCCTGTCATCCCGGGCTTCCCCGTATAAACTCTCATCACTAAGCTGTGATTTATGTCTGAACTGATCGGATGGTAAAAATGGTTTAACATGATCATCACTGAAAATATCACCATGGTTTGATTCTGTCATATAAGCATCCTCCTATTACTATTATTATAATTAGATATATTACCATTCATCGTAAAAAATTGCAATTCCATTAAGATTCAGTCAAGTAAATATTAGGTCAGTATATTAACGACAGGGAAGAAATATTTATTTTATAGAAGAAATGAATTTGCCATTAAGTTCCCATACATGTTCCTGTAAATTGAGTTATGCGCTTATTGTCGATATTTGCTCCGACTCGGGCTAGCAGTACGTTACAGGGATGCTCCCTTATCTCGGGGTCGACAGTTTCCCAGGTTAGGAAACCATACTTGCTAAACAATTTGAGCATAAATTCCCTGTAAGCCCATGAAGACAAACCTGTATTGCGAAGATCCCAGCTCTGAATAAATTGTACCGCAATGACTATGTAATCTTCGAAGTATGTAAACTCAGGATTCTTAAATATTCTATCGAGTAGAATTTTGGTTAACCCCATTTTTCTCCATGACAGATCTGTTTCCAGCCCGCCTAGTTCAATAATTTCGGGCAAACAGCGTTCAAGCCACCAGGGATAATCGGGCTTTTGAAATGACACGTAAGAAATAACCGTGCTGGCCAGAGAAGCTGTAAATACCATCCCGTCAGTTTGTCCGGCCAGCGAGACGAGCGATTTATGCTGGCGGCAGGAAGGCCTGAAACAATTTAAGCCCTCGGCAAGTCGGTAATTTTGGAGCTGATCAGGATCAACCGGGCCTCTGATATCAAGATAGCCCAATGGAGTTTGAAATTTTGATTCTACACTGTTATAGGGTGGCTTTGCGAAGTTTTTACTGTTTTCTATTTCCATATCATGCACGGTAGATCACCTCTTTATATATTTTCGCATTACTTGCATATATTCCTCTTTTTTTCAAATAATCCGGTAACGGATTAATCTTAAAAAATATATCTGAATATTAAATTAGCTGTTGATTTATTAAAATAGTACATATATACTGGACACAAGTAAACCTAATATTAACAATAGGAGGAGGTAGTGTAATGGGGTTTTACGAACAATACATTGAAAAAACACCAAAGTCTGCCCTGGCAGCCAAGAGAGCAAGAGCGATTATCCCGGGAGGCGTTGGCAGCGCTATTCAGTTTTGGGCGCCCTATCCTGTCTATATTAATGATAGTAAAGGTTCAAAAGTATGGGATATGGATGGTAATGAGTACATAGATTACTGCATGTGTTATGCCGCAATGGTTTCTGGCCACGGCAATGAAATTATTGCAGAGGCGATCAGCAAACAGGCCTACAAAGGCGCATTATATGGTTTGCCCTGCGAAGCGGCAACTCTGCTCGCAGAAGAGATTCAGCGTCGTTATCCATGTGTGGATATGATCCGCTTCACCCAGTCGGGGGTCGAATCGACTATGTATGCGGTCCGCCTGGCCCGGGCGGCAACGAAGAAGATGGGTGTTCTAAAGGTAGAAGGTGCCTATCATGGCGCTAACGATATGCTGCTTGCCTCAACGGGTGTTCCAACTGATACCGCAGCCGGCCCTGACTGGATGCCTTCCACTATTGTCGAAAGCGCCGGAATTCCATCAGGAGCGATCGAACATACCTATGTTGTTCAGTTTAATCACATTGAAAGCCTCGAATACCAACTTAAAAAACATGAAGGCGAAATTGCCTGTTTTATATTAGAACCCTGCATGACCAATGGTGGGGTTATTCCGCCCGATCCCGGCTATTTAGAGGCGGTAAGAGCTTTAACCAAAAAGTATAATGTTCTGCTGATTATGGATGAAGTTAAAATCGGGGCGCGTATTGCTCCCGGAGGCGGAGTAGAAAAATACGGCATCATACCGGATCTTGTTACACTGGCCAAGGCAATCGGCGGCGGAACCCCACTGGGCGCTTTTGGCGGAAGAAGAGATTTAATGGAGATGATCAGTCCGCTTGGCCCGGCAGTTCACTTCGGTACCTATAATGCCAACCCGCTAACAGCAGAAGCCGGTTTAGCCTGCCTGACAAAAGTATTAACTCCTGAAGTTTATGCCGAAATGGACCGTTTAAGCCTGAAGTATGCTGAAGGTCTGGAATCAATTATCAACCGCCTTGGTCTTCCTGCCTGTGTAACAATTGAAGGACCACTGGGCGGAATTCAATTTGTACCGGAAAAACCCCACACTTACAGACAGGCGAATAAATGCGATAAGAAGATGTGGAGTGAATACTGGTACGGAATGCTTTGCAAGGGGGTGATTCCAATGGGTAGCGGATGGTTTGAAGAATATTCCATATCGGCCGCCCATTCAGAAGAGGACATCGATGAGACTCTTAACAGAACAGAAGATGTGTTGCAGACGATCAAAGAAACGATCTAAAACAAAACCTTATGGTAAATAAGGAGCTGTCTGCCGCTTTTTAGGCGACAGGTATGCCCCGATAACAAGGAGGCAACAGAATGGAAGGCAACAGTGTCGTTATTACAACTATAGTTATTTACCTCATTGGTTTGCTGATTGTCGGTTTCATTGTGTCAAGAAAAATCAAGGGCAGCGAAGATTACCTGGCCGGCGGGCGTAATATGCCCCTATGGCTGGTTACAGCTACGCTATTTGCAACATGGTGGTGTGGTGGCACAGTGCTTGGTGGATCAGGCGCTGCTTATCATGGCGGTTTTCATGCGGTTATTTATGATCCCTATGGAGCAGGCTTGACCCTGGTGCTGGCAGGCCTTTTTCTGATGAAAATAGTACACGACGCAAAGGTCAATACACTCGCCCAATTTTTCTCCTGCCGTTACGGTGAGTGGGCGGCCCGTTATTCCGGAATTGTTATGGTGCCAACTTACGCCTTGTGGTCGGCAGTTCAGATGGTGGCCATGGGTAAAATCTTTGAAGTAGTTCTTGGTTGGGATTACGTTGTGGCGATTCTTGTCGGTGCAGCAATTATTTTAGTATACACTACTCTCGGTGGAATCATGGCGGTTGCCTGGACGGATGTATTCCAGATTGCACTGGTTCTTATCGGGTTGATTATTATCTTTCCCCTTGCCATTAACCTGGCCGGCGGATGGAGCAGCGTGGTCGCAGCAACACCGCCTACGCATTTTGATTTCTTCCCTGCTTCAGGTTCATCATTCAGCTATTGGCTGTGGTGGTGGGGAGCCCTACTCGGTGTTGGTCTCGGCACCCTGGCCGGCCCCGATCTTTACCAGCGCGCTATCGTGGCCAGAACAGGCAAAATTGCCTCAATAGCATCAGTTACATCCGGTGTCGGTTACTGGACCCTCGGTTTAATTCCTGTTTACATGGGCTTTGTAGGAATTGCCCTGGTTAGCCAGGGAGTGCTTGATGCCGGCGTTATTGCAGCTGACAGCGAAAAAATTATATTGCTCGTTTCAAAGATTGTACTACATCCGATTCCTGCAGGTATCTTCATTGCTTCACTGATGGGAGCGGTGATGTCTTCGGGAGACTCTGCAGTGTTTGCAACTGCTGCAGTCATGGGTAACGACCTGGTTAAACCGGCTTATGAGAAGTATTCGAACAAAAAGCTTACTGACCAGGGCTTGGTTTTTGTTACTCGTCTCTGCGTTCTTGCTTTTACTATTATCTCATTGATTATAGGTTTAAGCTGGCCGGTTATGTACGACCTGCTTATCATCGGTTTTCAGCTGTTGTTCCATATGCTTTTCTTCCCACTTATTCTAGGGGTTTACTGGAAGCATGCAAATTCAACCGGTGCAGTCTGGGGTATGAGCGTCGGCCTGGTGATAGCCATGGTTTGGCTGATATCTTCAGGCACATTCTATCCGGAACCGGAATGGTTATGGACGCTTGGCCCTGGTATCTTTGCAGGTATTGTTATGATCGTTGTTTCCCTTGCCACAGCTAAGAAAAATCCGCCACAGCCTTTAAGGGCAACAGATGGATCTATTCTTAAGTTTGCAGATCTGGCAGAGGAAAAGAAAGCTTCTTAATCAGCGGAATCGGTTGCGGCAGCCCCCTGAAAAGGGGGCTGCCAAACCCAGGATAAAACAAAACGTTATATTTGTGAAAACATATAAATTGTCGATGAAGTAACAATTCCCTCATATATTTAGTATAATTAAAAAAAAGGCACCTTAGAATGTTGCATAAATGACCCAATTTATGAACAACGGAGGGGTAGAATGTCTGTGCCAGGTGACGTTATCAGGAAAATTAGAAGATCGAAGAAGATGACTATGCAGGAACTGTCTGATAGTGTAGGGGTTTCAAAAAGCCTGATTAGCCAGGTTGAACGTGGCGAAGTTCTACCATCGCTTACCACCCTGGAAAAAATTGCTGCGGTGCTTGATATGCCAATTACTGATTTTTTTGAGGTTGAAAGCGATGAGATTAATGAAGAAGATATTATAGTTCGCAGGGATCATCGCAAAAAAATTATTATGCCCGGATCTCCCGTAGTTTATAACCTGCTTACCAAGAGCCTGAAAAACAAGATCGAATTTTTGCTTATTGAAGTGCCCCCAAATGTTTACAAGGAGACAGTAGATACGACTTTTAAACACAGGGGCGAAGAATATTTTATAGTTCTTGAAGGCCAGCTTCACCTGACCATAGACGACAAACAGTTTGTTTTAAACGAAGGTGACAGTGGATGTTTCAACAGCGGTATAGCTCACGCCTTCGAAAATAAGACAGATAAAAAAACAGTATTCCTGGTAGCGGTCACAGAAAGCTTTATCGGCAGTTGATTAAGCAGGCAGGTTTATGCTATTCGGTGGATATGGCCTGGGAGCCAGAATGTCATATGAAAAAATGAAGTAAGGCACTGACCCTCTCAGCCCGGATCACATTCTCGGTTTTTATTACCGGCCACTTACGGGAACCGATGCCCTGATCGGGTCACGCTTTCTGGTGTGTCAGATTTTAAAGAACGTTGCCGCAATAAGCAATGAAAATGTAACTAAGTACCAGACAAAAATACCCGGTAAGGATAAAATAATTGAGTTGGGCCTCTCCGGGCTTATAAATGATCTGTAATATCTATATGTAAAGCATAAAAGTGTAAACAGGCTTAACTGTTTTTATGGTATGTCAAGTTGAATAGAGACCACAGTGACGCGGAAGAGTGTAAACTCTTTCGCGTCAGTTTTTGCTGTTATCGGGGTTGATTTAAAAATAGTTCAGATTAAGGTAAAAAAGGGCTCTAATTACCTTGACAGTAACACCCCCCTGTGCTATCATATTTCTTGCACTAAAAAAGCTTTTCTGAAGTGAAACTGTTCTTTGAAAACTGAGCAAGGAAAGGTGGGTCTCAATAAAATGGGACCTTGTGATCAGTGAAACTTTTGAGCATTTAAAGGATCAGAGTAAGAAACTTAAGAGTTTGTAGAGATATAAAC
>JAHYJM010000106.1 GCA_019428945.1 Bacillota bacterium
TGCAAAGTTTTTAAAGTAAACCTTCCTGCCTTCAAGAATAATATCATGATTCTTGTTCCTTGCTGCCAGCAATACCCTGGCCGGAGCAGCCTCAATTGCGTCGTTCACAACATGAGCCGGTATCTTTACCATCCCAGTCATGCTATCAACGCTGCAGCCGGCGCCTGAATAGATTTCTCTTGCCCTGGCCGAAAGTACTCTTAATCCGGTTGTATGCAGCACTTTTAAGGTTGCTTCATGTATTGCGGCCAGATCCTGCTCGCATAAAACGCTGTATCCCAACACTTCTTCCTTATACAAAGATACACCCCTTTCCTGTCAGCTAATTCGCCGGGTATTACCAGGATCCCGGTTTGATCTATATGTTTTGACAATGTCTTTTCATTTCTGTTGAAAAAGAACACCTCCTGCAATCGTTCAAACAGAAGGCGCCTTTAATATATTCACCTGATATTTAAAAAAGTTCTTCACATCATGTAACAGGGGGTTGCAAATCAGGCGTAAGCGCCAGCTTGAATGGTTCTTTAATTAAACTATTTTCCAGTTCTGCCTTCGCCTCGGAAACAAGCACAGGGTTTTCAATCAATCTCCACCCGGCCCGCGAGAGTACTTTGGCTGCTGTAAGCATCCCCTGCATACCGAGTTCTGAACCAAATGCTGACACAGCCTGCCATGAATGGCCTGGAACACCTACCGGTTTACAGGCAACCCTGACATGAGCCAAAGGGGCTTTCCATGACACATCACCGGCATCTGTCGATCCGGGAGACACTTCCCCGTCTTCCTCGAGCGGTAGAATCTCCTTGTGCATAAGATTTGGGTAATCAAGAGGCATCTTATTGTAGCGGAATGTTTCTTCGAGCTGCTCTTTTGTCAGTGTTGCTCTTAAACCTTCAATATATTTCTCTTCGTCTGGTAGTACTGCCGGGACACCTGTCGCTTCGAATTCTTCATGTGCAATACGGCTCAGCGTCTTATTGGGTAACATATTATAGCATTTATCTGTTACTTTTATCTCCAGCTCAGTTTCAGTCATGGTTGCCGCTCCTTCGGCGCATAAAAAGATCCGCCGGGAAAGCTCGTCAACCTGACTTCGGCGGGGTGAACGAATGTAATACCAAACTGCCGCCCTGGCCGGAACCACATTGGGCTCCTGCCCGCCATCAGTGATCACGTAGTGAATTCGGACATCTTCAATGGTATGTTCCCGCATATAGTTTACGCCGGCATTCATCAATTCCACAGCTTTCAATGCGCTTCGGCCCCATTCAGGATTTCCAGCTGCATGAGCAGAACGCCCTTTGAATATAAATTCAACAGAATCACAGGCAAGGGTTGTTTTCATGTTAACTGTATTGATATCTGCCGGATGCCAATCAAAGACAGCATCGACATCATCAAAATAGCCGTCACGAACCATGTAACCCTTAGCAGTAATAGTCTCTTCAGCGGGGCATCCAAAATAACAAACTGTACCTGCTGTCCCGGTATTTTCCAAACTTCTTTTCAGGGCAAATGCGGCACCCAGTGCACCGACCCCCAGAAGGTTATGTCCGCAACCATGCCCAGGCGTACCCTCTTCAAGGGCTTCCTGAGCCAGGCTTACTTTTTGTGACATGCCCGGCAGGGCATCATACTCTGCCAGAAATGCAATAACAGGTTTTCCTTCTCCCCAGCGGGCAACAAAAGCGGTTTCCATTCCGGCTATTCCCCTTTTGACTTCAAAGCCCTCTTTAAGGCACGTTTCTGCCAGCAATGCAGAAGATTTTTTTTCCTTGAGGCCCAGTTCAGGGGTTTCCCAGATTTTTATTGCCAGATCTCTTAGTAAGCTCTCCATCTCTGTTACATAATTATCCTGCATACTCATATTATTGTCTCCCTGGTATAGCATAAATTGTCCTAACCCTTTCGGGCAGAGAACTCTTTTCTGATTTGATCCCGTAAATTGCTGTCAAGAATTACATCCTGCGCCGTTTTCGCCATAATCAGAGCAGCATTTCGCAGCGCTTCTTCCCCACCGGGGGATATGGTTGCCTGGGCGAAATCTTTACTGTGCATTTTAGTCCCCGGTTTGGCAACAGCGATCGTGGCAGCACAAGTCGGTGTTACCAGGCTAACATTGCCAACGTCGGTAGATCCGCTCAAGGGTTTTTCAGGTAATACATCCAACCCTAATTCTTTGAAATGTCCGGTGAATTTTTCACCAAGGGTCATATTCATGCTCATATTTTCATAGATCGGTCCATCCCAGAACTCTACTTCTGCTCCCGCTGCAATAGCGCCTCCCCGGCCGCAGTTTTTAACTTTTTCGATCACCTCGAGAAGATGCTCCCGCTCTACTGTGGTAAGATGAATTCTGGCTTCAGCATATTCAGGCACTGCATTGGGTGCTCCGCCACCATTGGTAATAGTTGCAGGCATTCTGGTCCCGTCTTTTACATGGTGACGCAAAGCATCAAGAGCACGAAAAGCGATTAGCAGCGCATGCAATGCATTAATTCCAGCCTCAGGCTCAAAGGCTGTGTGAGCAGCCCTGCCATAAAATTTCATCAGCATTGAGGTTGCGTTTGGGGTCCAGCCCCACATGGCATTAAAGATACCAGGGTGTATATGCAGGGCTGCATCCAAACTCTCAGGAAAGAGCCCGGCTTCTACCATAGGCACCTTTCCCCCGTCAAATTCTTCATCTGGACAACCGTATACGATAACTTTTCCGGCTGTGCTACTTTTTTTAAGATAACGCGACAGTGCAATACCTGCTCCCACGCTGGAAGAAGCAATAATGTTATGACCACAGCCATGCCCAACTACCGGCAGGGCGTCATATTCAGCTAAAAAACCAACCTGCGGACCACCTTGTCCCTGTTCATAGGAAGCAACAAATGCAGTAGGCTGGCCTGCTGCTTCCGGCTCAATCGTGAACCCGTGTTTTTGCAGCCATTTGCATATTTCTTCTACAGCCTTATATTCGTGCTTGGGCTCTTCAGGGTTATCGTATAGCCAGCGGTTATAGTGATACATCTCGCTTTTAAGGAAGTCGATCTCCTGGATAATTGCATTGCTTAATGTTTCATCTACGCTCATTGAGTATCTACCTCTTTCAGTAAATGCAAATGATTACTCTTTCAGCCTGGGATCCATGATATCGCGAATTGCGTCGCCAAAAAGATTAAACCCGAGAACCATAATCATGATGGCAACTCCAGGGGCAATACTCATCAACGGTTGGTGGTAAATAAAATCTTTACCCATACTTAAAATTGAACCCCAGCTGGGCGATGGCGGCTGCGCGCCCAGGCCAAGATAACTAAAGGTGGCTTCAACAAGAATCGCCGTTGCCATACCCATGGTGCCGATAACAATTATCGGAGCAATGGCATTTGGCAGAAGGTGCTTACTGATTATACGAAAATCTGAGGCTCCAACAGATCTTGCCGCTTCTACAAATTCCTTTTGTTTTATAGCTAGAAACTGACTGCGTATCACCCGGGCATACTCCGGCCAGGATACCAAACCAAGGGCAATTATAACACTCTGCAGACCGGGTTGGAGAATAGCAGTCAAGGCAATGGCCAGCAGCATTGTAGGAAAAGACCAGACAATATCAACAAGCCCCATGATCAGACGATCAACCCATCCTCCCATATAACCGCTGATCGACCCAATCAGCAGACCGAGCGAAGCTCCAATACCAACAGCAACAAGACCAACAGTCAGCGATATACGGGCCCCGTAAATGATACGACTAAAAAGGCAACGCCCGATTCTGTCGGTGCCCAAAGGATACTGCCAGGAGGGGGACTCCATGATACTGGTCCGATCCTGATAGCTATAGTGATGGGGCGCTATCCATGGCGCAAAAAGAGCAATAATTATAAATGCCAATATAATGAACAAACCTACATATGCACTTTTTCGTTTAGAAAAACGGTACCAAATTGAAGCAGTAATCTTCCCCCACCCCTCCCCGGATTAATCTCTTCAGGGGTTATTTTACGGGAGAAGCGGCGAAAACGCTTCTCCCGTAAGCAAATTGTACTATTACTCATCCAGCCAAATATCAACGTTATACCTGATACCATAAAGAGGATGGAAGTGGAAATTCTTAACTTCATCCCTGTACGCTACTACATCCATCGGCTGAACCAGGGGAATCCAGATCGCTTCTTTGGCCAGGTCTGCCTGAATAGCCTTGTATTTTTCAACTAATTCATCGTAAGTAGCCGAGTAGTCTGCATCGTTAAAACGTGCATCCATTTCTTCATTGACATAGCGATGATAGTTAGGATAGGGGAAGTTCCGCGAATGGAAATACCAGGGCAGGATATCAAGGCCCCACCAGCTGTGAGCACGGATAAACATTTCCTGTTCTTCAGCACGGAGCACATCATAGAATCCGGCTCTCTCATACTGGCGTATCTCAATATTCACGCCTACCTCAGCAAGCATATCCTGGATGATTTCTGCTGCTGAAATCCAGTCTGTCCTGTTTTCAACAATTAACTCAGCAGTAAAACCGTCGGGATAACCGGCCTCGGCCAGAAGTTCCATTGCTTTTTCAGGATTGTAACCAAATGTTTCAGTATCAGCAACATAGGCATCACCGAAGGATGGAGAAATATAAGCATATGCAGGCTCGGCATAACCCATCCAGACGATATCGGCGATCTCCTGCTGGTCTACAGCCAGGTTAAGCGCCTGACGCACCCTGACATCATCAAAAGGCGCCTTGTCGCAGGCCATTCCAACATAGACTACTTCCCAGCTGTCGCCTTCATAAATATTAGCGCCGGGCATATTTCTTACCTGTTCCACATACTCAGGTGGTACGGTTTCAAGCATATGAACATTCCCAACTTCAAATTCCATTACAGCAGTTGAGGAATCAAAGATAAAACGATAGGTGACGGTATCCAGGTAAGCCGGGCCTTCGTTTTCAAAAATCGGGGTAGATTTGTAGTCATCAAATCTTTCCACAACCAGCCTGTCACCGGGAATCCATTCGACAAATTTGAATGGCCCGCTACCTACAACAACTTCAGTGCCATAAGTATTTTCGCCCCAGGGACCATACTCTTCCCAGGCATAGGGGTTTTGAATGCCGCCCCAACCTCCTGCCCACGAAAAATTAGAGAGGGCAGCCGGGAACGGTTCCTCAAGATTAATCTGCAGGGTATACTCATCAAGCACTTCCATGCTGGATATGAAAGCAAAATCCCAGCGGCTCATTGAGTCTACCTCTTCATCAATCAACAGTTCAAAGTGGCGCTTAACTGCTTCGGCATTAATCTTGGTTCCGTCATGGAAATACCTGTCATCACGGATTTTATAGATCTGAACTAATCCGCCTTCTTCAAATGAAAATGATTCGGCAATACCAGGCCCGGGATTAAAATCATAATCGCTAATCAATAAACCTTCGAACAGGTCTAGAGGCAGGTTGCCCCAACCCAGGTTATAGGGGTCAATGACCGGATCTGGTTCCCAATCCCAGGCGATAACCAGATCACCGCCTACTTTTGGTCCAGCATCTACTACTTCATCATCATCTGCAGGAGGCGGAGCTGCTCCGTCACCGCAAGCGGTAATAATCAGAGCCAGGGAAATAATTGCAACCAGGATAATAACCCATTTTTCTTTTGATAACTTTTTCATGTGAACCCTCCTTTTAATATCACTTGTTCCTGCAAGTTCTTAAAACTAAATTTTTCTGATTATCCCTCCCTCTCAGTTTTAATTTGTCTTAAATATTACCTCTTAACGCCCTCCAATTGAAGTAAATATATAGAAGAGCGCCGGTACCAGAAGTATTGCCAGGATAAAGATTAATATATAAGGGAGCAGAATTTGAAAGGCGGCTATCATAAAAGCCACTACATCAAGCCATCCCATTTTGAGAGGCTCTTTCTTATCTTCCTGCCCTTTTAAGTGATTATCATCATTATTTGTCAAGCTAATGAAGCCTCCAACTTATGTAAAACATCTATTCAAATTTAATTCTCGGATTAGCTACAGCAATCAATATATCAGCCACAAT
>JAHYJM010000107.1 GCA_019428945.1 Bacillota bacterium
GCAGAAAGTGATCAAGTAAGGGAACTGGTTCAGCAGCTGGATCTGGCCCCCGCTTTTGCCCGACTCCTGTACAACCGGGGAATAACCGATCCCCAACAGGCCCGGGCATTTTTGTATCCTTCTCTTGATCAGCTGCACAGCCCCCGCAAGATGCTTGGCATGGATTTTGCCGTAGATAGAATTGTCAAAGCTATTGAAGCGGGTGAAAAAATTACTATTCATGGTGATTATGATGCCGACGGTATCACTGCCTCAGTGATCATGGTTCAAACGCTGCGAGCGCTGGGTGGTAATACAGACTATTTCCTGCCCAGCCGTTTTGATGAAGGTTACGGCCTTCATACGGAACCTCTCAGGCAGTTCAGGGAGGCCGGCACCGGGTTGGTAATCACTGTTGATTGCGGCATTAATGCGGTTGAAGAAACAAAATATGCCTCTGAAATCGGCCTTGACATGATTATTACAGATCACCATCAGCCGCTTACTGTGCTGCATGAACCAATTGCCGTCATAAATCCGCTTCAGAAAGACTGTCCGTACCCATTTAAAGAACTATCCGGAGCGGGTGTTGCTTTCAAGCTGGCCACAGCTCTTTATGAAAAATCAGGAGAACCCTTTCCCGGACATCTTCTTGATCTTGCCGCATTGGGTACCGCGGCTGATGTAGTTTCTCTGCTCGGTGAAAACAGAATAATTGTTTCAACAGGAATTGAAGTATTACGCCGCCTTGAAAGGGTAGGTTTAAAAGCGCTCGCTGACACTGTCAGCCTGCCGCCCGAGCGGATTAACAGCAGAGCTTTATCATTTATACTTGGCCCTGCCGTAAATGCTGCCGGCCGTATGGGTGAAGCTTTGCCCGCAGCCGAGCTGCTGCTCGAAACTGACCTGACCAGGGCTTTTGAACTGGCAGGTAAACTTCACCGGGCTAACCAGATGCGCCGCTCTACTGAACAGAATATTCTCCGTGAAGCCGAAGCAGCAGCCCTGGAGCAGATTACTGCTGCAGACCAGAAGGTAATTACTCTTGCCGCTGAGAGTTGGCATCATGGAGTTATCGGTATAGTGGCATCAAGGCTGGTTGAAAAATTTAACCGCCCGGCAGCATTAATCGCTCTTGACGGTAATGAAGGCCGGGGTTCAGCCCGCAGTATCCCCGGTTTCGATATCACTGCAGCTCTGGCTGAATCTGCAGATATTCTCCTCAGGTTCGGTGGGCATGACCAGGCCGCGGGCTTTACAGTTACACGGGAAAATGTAAAAGAATTAAGAGAAAGGTTAAACCGGTACGCCTCGGTTAATCTAAGAAAAGATGAACTGCAGCCGCAGCTTTTTCTGGAAGCCGAGCTCGAAGATCGAGATATAGATTCTGATCTTGCCACAAAACTTGAGTTGCTGCAGCCTTACGGAACAGCTAATCCACCTCCTCTGTTGGGCAGCCGCTCCTGGAATCTCTTGTCCTGGCGGCTTGTAGGAGCCGATAATAGCCACCTGAAGTTAAATATGAAGAAAGGTTCAAAAACCATTTCTCCTGTCTTTTTTTCTGCCGCCGACCTTGAGCCGAAACTTGAAAAGGGCCGCCCGGTAGATCTCGCCTTCAGGTTGAAGAACGGTTATTTCCGGCAGCAGCAAACATTAGATGTTGAGTTGAAAGATATAAGCTATAGTGATGAAGCTGAATATCTTGGTCTTACTGTCGTTGATAAACGCGGTTGTTCGGATCGGATCGGGTGTCTGAATGAAATACTGGCTGATAATAATACAAAGGCCGCTTTATTTACTTCAACCATATCCCGCCGGCGGCAGGTTAAAGATAAATGTTTATCGGCCGGCCCTGCCTGCTCTGTAAGCAGCGGTTCAGGAAATGGCTCACAACAATATCCTGATCATATCAACGCTGTTGTCCTTTTTGATCTGCCTCTGTCACCGGAACCAATCGGGCCTTTCCTTAAGAGTTTACAAGAGACCGGTTCAATCATATTTTACCTGCTTTATGGTAAAGCAGATCTTCAGATAAATCGTACTATTATCGATTATAGTCTGCCAACCCCCGAAAATCTGCTCGCCATTATCGATGAGCTGCGCAGTAAGCATGCAGATACTCCTTTTAAAGAACTGTCTCTGGCTGCAAATACTGCGCTAAGATTCAAGCCGGCTGCTACTTTCTGGGATAGAGCCGCTAAAATTCTGGCTGAAACTGAGATTATATCAGCAGATAATATTTTAGTTAAAGAGAGTGGCAATTTTTCAGAAAGATGGATTGACGCGCTAAGTCAATCACCCACATATAATGAAGCGATGGAACTGAGGGCGGAATGTGAGCGTTTTCAGAAAGTACTCCTTGAAAACAGCCCGGCCGAAATAGCTGAATACCTACAAAACCTTATTCCCAAATGAGCTGCAATCGTCTCCGGCATTAATGCGGCTATAGTATTTATAGCCATTTTTTAGTATTATATAATTCAGGAAAAAAATGATAATCGGGGCAGTGGAGTGAATGCCGGTAAGAGAAAAAAAACTGATTGAACTTAAGAAAAAGATCCAGCGATACTATCCCAACCTGGAAGATTGGGCTATGGTCGAAAAAGCTTACGCGTTTTCACTTAAAGCTCATTCTGGTCAGCTGCGCGAATCAGGAGAATCATATATTATTCATCCCCTGGGTGTTGTTCTGATCCTCGCTGAGCTGGAACTTGACCTTGTTACGATCATAGCCGGCCTTCTGCATGATGTAGTTGAAGATACAGAAATAACCCTCGATGATATCCGTCGTGAATTTGGCGATGAAGTAGCTGCTTTGGTTGACGGGGTTACCAAGCTGAGCCGGCTTGATTTTACATCTAAAGAAGAGCAGCAGGCTGAAACCCTGCGAAAAATGTTTATTGCCATGGCTCAGGATATCCGCGTTGTTTTAATTAAGCTGGCCGATAGAACTCATAACCTGCGCACCCTGCGCTATCTCAATACTCACAAACAGAAAGAAATCGCCCGGGAAACCCTCGAAATTTACGCTCCCCTTGCACACCGGCTCGGAATATACATGATCAAGTGGGAGCTCGAAGATTTGGCTTTTCGCTATATGCAGCCAAACGAATATTTTCAGTTAGTTGAAAAACTGGCCAAGAAAAGGCGTGAACGGGAACATTTTATCAACAGGATTATCTGGATCTTGCAGGATCATCTCTCAGAAGCTTCGATTGAAGCCGAGATTCAGGGACGGCCCAAGCATTTATTCAGTATTTATAACAAGATGAAAAGTCAGGGTAAGGATTTAAACGAAATTTATGATCTTACCGCGGTCAGGATCATTGTCAATTCAGTAAAAGACTGTTATCACACCCTCGGTATAGTTCATACTATCTGGAAGCCTATCCCCGGACGATTTAAAGATTTTATAGCCATGCCCAAACCGAATATGTACCAGTCGCTGCACACCACCGTATTTGCTGCAGAGAATGAACTTGCTGAAATTCAGATCAGAACCTGGGATATGCACCGCACTGCTGAATATGGTATTGCTGCCCACTGGCGCTACAAGGAAAAAGTCAAAAATTCAGGCGAGCTTGATGAAAAACTTACCTGGTTGCGTCAGCTGCTTGAGTGGCAGCACGATTATCGCGATGCCCGTGATTTTATTAAAGACCTCAAGGGTGATCTTTTTACAGATGAAGTCTTTGTTTTTACTCCCAAGGGTGATGTAATCGACCTGCCTGCAGGTTCGGTTACCCTTGATTTCGCTTATAGGATTCACACCGATATCGGTAACCGCTGCACCGGAGCCAGAGTTAACGGCAGACTGGTGCCCCTTGATTACCAGCTGAAAACCGGTGATATGGTCGAGGTAGTCACGTCCAAGCAGGGCTCACCCAGCCGCGACTGGCTGAACCTGGTTAAAACCCCGCAGGCCAAGAATAAAATACGAAGCTGGTTTAAGAAAGAGCGCCGTGAAGAGAATGTAGAAAAAGGGCGCGAGATGATCGAAAAAGAGATCAGGCGGATCTCTGTAGAACAAAGAATGACTGTCAAGAGTGACATTCTTGAAGATATTGGCCGTTCTTTCAACCTCATGTCTGTTGATGATCTTTATGCTGCTGTCGGCTATGGGGGAGTTTCAGTTCACCAGGTGATCAGCCGGCTGCGCGAGGAATATAAAAACAGGAAGAGCGAAAAAGATCAGGAAGATAGCCTGCCTGAACTAAAACCGATCAAACATTTGAAATATGGGTCCCCCGGCATTTCAATCGAAGGGATGGATAATCTTCTGATGAGGGTTGCCCGCTGCTGCAATCCGGTCCCCGGAGATGATATCGTTGGATTTATCACCAGGGGGCGCGGCGTTACGGTTCATCGTCGTGATTGCCCCAACCTGATCCATTATAGTAAAGATAACGGGAGATTGCTTAAAGCGGAGTGGGACAGTGCAGATGGCGCTTCCTATCCTGTTGAGATAGAGGTCAATGCAAACGACAGGAAAAATCTTTTAGCTGACGTGATGGCCGCTGTCAATGAAAGCAAAGTAGATATGACTGCGGTTTCAGCACGGGCTGATAAGAACAGGATCGCCACAATACACATGACAATGGTTGTGCGCGACCAGGTTCATCTCGATCAGATTATGAGCAAAATCCGTAAAATCAAAGATATATTTTCTGTTCGCCGCTACGTCTATGGTTCCGGCAATGAGAAATAGCGTTTTCAGCTTGCAGTCAGATATTTTATTCTATATAATCTTAATTTAGCTGTTGATGTTTATCTTCAGTCTGGAGGATTTTATGCGGGCAGTAGTGCAGAGAGTACACCGGGCAAGTGTAATGGTGGATGAAGTGACAGTCGGCGAGATTGGCCCGGGCCTGGTAGTCTTTTTAGGAGTAGGCCGCGAAGATGATCATGGCGATGCCGATTACCTGGCATCAAAGATTACGGGTCTGCGTATATTTGAAGATGATGCCGGTCTGATGAATCTTTCTGTGCAGGAAAGCGAAGGTTCAATTCTCTCTATATCGCAATTTACCCTCTTTGGTGACTGTCGTAAAGGGCGCCGCCCCGGGTTTTCCGCCGCCGCCCCACCTGGAAGAGCGGAAGAACTGTATAATTATTTCTGTGAACGTCTGCGTTTATGCAATCTCAATGTGGCAACCGGTCAGTTTCAGGCCGAGATGCGAATCATGGTCGATAATGACGGACCGGTGACTATGCTGCTTGACAGTAAAAGATTATTTTAAGAAGTATCGGAGAGGAGCACAAAGATGGATTATAAGGCCCCGCGTGGCACACGCGACATACTACCGGAAGAAGCTTTGAAATGGCAATACCTCGAGGCAAAATACAAAGATTTTTGTGAACTCTACGGTTTTGGTGAAATCCGTACCCCCATATTTGAGCAGACAGAACTGTTTGCCCGCAGTGTTGGCGAAGAGAGCGATATAGTTTCGAAAGAAATGTATTCTTTTAAAGATCGCAGCGGGCGTGAGCTGACTCTGCGTCCGGAGCTTACCGCTGCTGTGGCGCGAGCCTACCTTGAGAATAACCTGGGAGAAAAACCCCAACCGATAAAACTTTATTACAGCGGTCCCATGTTTCGATATGATCGACCCCAGGCTGGTCGTTATCGTCAGTTCCATCAATTTGGCCTGGAGATTATCGGAGCGGAAAATGCAACCGCTGATACAGAGATAATTTCTTTTTGTTATCACTTTTTTAAATACCTGCAGATAGAAAACCTTTCTACTGAGTTAAATAGTGTGGGCTGTCCGGTCTGCCGTCCCGGTTACAGGGATGCTTTAATGCCCTATCTGGAAAATATCCATGGTGATCTTTGCGATGATTGCCGCAGACGTTACAAGACCAATCCCATGCGTGTCTTAGATTGTAAGGAAGAAAGCTGTAAAAGGCTGATCGCAGGTGCGCCGCGAATGATCGAACATCTTTGTTCCGACTGCAAAAAACATTTTGGTGATCTTCAAGCATATCTTAACAAGCTCCAGATACCTTTCAAT
>JAHYJM010000108.1 GCA_019428945.1 Bacillota bacterium
TAATATTCAAAATAGCCATCGACATCATCACACCGGTGGCGAGATTCGGTCGCCCATCATTACGAACGGTCTGTTCAAGAATAAAGATTAAAATCATGGTTGTAAAGAAAGGATAGAGTGTAATCAGATACTGCCCGGCCAGCTCACCAAGAGAACCCGAAGTGCCCAGCAGAGTCAATATAGGAGATAATGCCGCTATTGTAACAATACTACCGATGATACCCAGCCCAACCCCCAGTGAGATTACCAGCCCCAGCACACGGCGGGCTTCAACGGTTTTACCCGCTCCCTGTAATACTGCAACACGGGCATTGCCCCCCACACCAATCATTGCCGCGAGGCCGATAAAGAATGCCATTACCGGATAAAGAATGTTAACTGAAGCCAACGCTTCCGGGCCCAGGCTCCGGCCAACCATTATTGCATCAGCCATATGGTAAAATGCCATGAAAAGCATCGATGCTATCGCCGGCAGAGCATTCTTCAGAATCAGCCCACCCAGCGGTTGCGTTAAAAATGCTTCTCTGGCCGGATCATTATCGTACTCCCCTGCGATCATCAAATCTGATTTCCTGAATTTTTCAAATGCTATATTCTTGTCGTTTGTTACCTTGGTCATGGTAATTCTCCCTTAATGATATATTAGCATTTCCATTATGCTAATACCACATTAACCGCTCTTTATAAACGAGAAAAGGAACCACGGTTCTATTTTAAAATCATCCCAAAGGATGATTTTTTATCGCACTTTTATCTCTTGATTCAGTCATTTTAAAAAAAGCATTCCCGGCTTTTACCGGGAATGCTTTTAGTTCATTTTAAAAAGAACCGTTAGATGCGGGTTACATTTTCAGCCTGAAGTCCGCGATCTCCGCTGACGACTTCGAATTCAACCTGCTGACCTTCATCGAGGGTTTTAAAACCGTCACCCTGAATAGCTGAGAAGTGAACAAACACGTCATCTCCATCTTCTCTTTCGATAAAGCCATAACCTTTGTCTGCGTTAAACCATTTTACTGTTCCGTTCATTGTATTGCCTCCTAAATAGTTGTTGTTCAAAAGCGGAATTACATTAAGCACCTTCGCCTAACCGCTAATCAGGAGGCTTGTAGATGTCCAATTTCTTCAACTTTTTAACACAAACCTAAGTATAACACTAATTAAAAGCAATTACAAGCACTGGCAAATTTCTGTATACTGCCTGCTATTCTTATCTAAACCTCTTTTTATCGCCCTTGCATATTATCTGCATCACCTGGCGTCCGGTCAGCATCGATCCGGGAAGCCCGGCAGGGGGTTCAACCCACTGCCCGATTTGGTAATAGTTCTCTAAGCCGGGCAGCTGTTTTGGTATCTTAAAACGGCCGGAATCGGGCGGAACTATCCAGGCCATGTAAGCTCCCTTATATACTCCCGTATAGCGATGGTACGACCAGGGCGTTGCTACATCCGTAACTTCAATTTTCCCCTTAGCTTTAGGAAAACGTTTTTCAACTATTTTAATCACCTGCTCAGACAGCTGCGTTTTCTTTTCATTGTATAGCTCCCTTGTTTTTGCAGCGCCCTCCCAGTACTCATAGCTTGAATATAAAGTAGCGCCAACCACACTTTTACCGGCAGGAGCCAGAGTAGGGTCGAAAGAGTAGTTAGTCAGGTAGATATAGTCGTTTAATTCCCTGCCCAGGGTGATGGGGTTATCCAGTTTAACCGCCAGCTTCTGATCTTCAGTTGAAAGATCACAATCCACACCGATAGAAACCTGGACAGATGTGTAGGTTGGCAAATCATTGAAGCTCTCTTTAATCAATGGAGTAACATAGCGGCCTTTCAGCAGTTCATAAATAGAATGATATAAATCTGCCGCAGAAATAACTATATCTCCGGCAGCCTCAATACCATCAGACAAGAGCAGACCTTTAGCGTGCCCTGCTTCTACCTTAATCTCTTTTACCCGGCTGCTGTAATTAATAGTTCCTCCCAATTCCAGAAAGCGGCTTTCAAGAGCCCGGGCAAATTGCAGTGATCCCCCTTTTGGGAAACCGGCATCTTCTGCATGCTGTGAGGCAAGAGTGCTGATCAGGCTGATCATCGAATAGCCTGTTGGAACTAGCAGTCCCAGCGCTTCTTTAAGGAAGGGATCTTTAACCTGCGCCAGATATTCGGCAATTGAAACCCTGGAGAACTTGCCCATCAGTTTGAACATTGGCATCATTTTAAAAAGGATAGGGGGTAGATCCCAAAACTTCATCAGCTCATCCGGTTTATCCAGGGGGAATTCTATGCGGGACATAACCCTGGATGCATCAATTATCTCCTTAATAGCGGTTGAATCATCAGGAGAGTAATCAAGCAAGTGGTCCTCAAGGCAATTAAGATCACTGTATATATGCAGGGTTTTACCCCCGCTTCCTTCAATGCTCATGAACCTGTCATGGTTGATTATATCCAGCTTGTCTATATCGCATACTTCACGCCAGAGCCGGTTAAACTGGCTGCCCCGTTTGGTACCAACCAGCCAGTGAATGCAGCCATCAAAAGTATACCCCTTTCTCTCCCAGGCAGTACATAAACCACCCGGCAGATTATGCGTCTCGTAAATTTCTGCATCGTAACCATTGCGGAGAGCATGTATACCTGCAGAAAGTCCGGCGATGCCGGCTCCTACAACTAATATTTTTTTAGTCACCACCTAAAACCTCCCGACTATTACTGCCTCTACCAGCCAATAGGTAGACGATTGAACCGAAGATGATGAAAGCAATGATAATTACCCAACCGAATTTAGGCAGGTATTTTACTTTTTCCCTGTGCATAAGGTCGGTTATAGCCCAGGCTATCAAACCAAGGTTGAAAACAAAAATCATTGCAATAAAGATAAATACAGAACTTGACAACAGCTTTCCCCCCAAGTATAACTATTTCAGCACATTGCAGAGAGGTTACTTCTACGCAAACTTAATAATAACCTGCCGGTATATTAGCCCCGGCAAGTTTTATGATATTATTATGCGCTTAAATCTATTTTGTCATATTGAATTTTACCGATTTAACCAGATTTACAATCGAGTCGATCAAGATAGCAATCACTGCAAATACAGTAAACCCTTTTATTAAGCTGCCTGATAGCGCTGACGGGTCTATTGTTTCGGGCACCAATCCAATTGTGTAAAAGTATGTAATAAAATCAATGTTAAGGAGCCCCTGACTGTTAATAAATACTATAAACAGAACCAGGGTAATAATATTAAACCCCAGATTCATCAAGGCAAGGGTGTTGGTCCATTTTCCGATTAACAATTTCGTTACTTCCTTAACAATACCGATCAGGAGCATTATATTCAACAAGGGGAGCATCATCCTGAAAACTTCATGATTGAACAACGGGATAATCCTGGATGGCTCATTTTCAGTGACGATATAGATCCCGAGAAGATGATCGGCTGTATTAAACAATACAATAGCTATTACGGCAAAAACAATACCGACTATTGCTTCTGCCGGCTTGATGATCAGCTCCTTTTTGGGAAGCTGTGGCAGGTCATCAGGTGTCCATTTATTATCTTTAAACTCTTTGCCAAGCGAAACATCGAAATACTCAAATATAGCAAAAACTACCGTAACCCAGGCGAATCCCTGAAATGCAGCATTTATGATAGAGCTAAAATAACTGCCGATTACCTCCAGCAAACTCTGCGGCGGATCAATTACATAGCTAATTGTAAGAGCAAGGCTTATACCAAAAGCTACAGCAGCTACAACGATTTTCACTACAAAAAAATATAGATCAAAGTTATCAGGACCGATAAGATAAAGTTTTTTAGAGCGAAACTGGTCAGCAAGCTCTACAGGATCTCCCAGCTCAGTTAACACTGCATCCAAATCATCTACTTTCGGTTCACCATTTACAGCATGGTCTGCCAGCATATCTTCAATAAGTCCACGAAGCTCTTTTTCAATATCATCCCTCTGCTTTTCAGGAAGTTTTCTTGTTACTGCATAAATATACCGTTCAAGTTTTTCCATCTTCCCTGCACCTCTCATTTGTTTATCAAGACAGAAACTCTTTCACTTAAACTGCGCCATTCATCACAGAGCCTGTTATAAACAGATCTGCCAAGTTCACTTAATCGATAATATTTACGGGGACGATTTTCATTTGTATCCCAACTGCTTACAAGCAAGCCCTGCTTCTCAAGACGCCTAAGCAGTGGGTAAAGAGTCCCCGGCTCTATGGGAAACCCACTTTCCTCAAGGATCTGCACCAGAGAATAACCATAATGGGGTTCGGAAAGACGGCTTAGAACACCAAGCGTAACAGCACCCCGGCGCAATTCTAGAATCAGTCCGTTGATAATCTCTTCTTTTTCCATCGATACACTTCACCCCCAGCAAATAATACTGTATAACATACAGTATTGTCAACTATCTATTATAATAGTTAATTTACTATATTTCCTTAGCTCTTATAATCTACGTTTGCTTAGCAGGGTCTAATGATTCTAAAGAGTTTGACTTTTAAGCCATTTAATGGCATAATAACGTTGCAAACACTGAAAAGGCAAAGCCGTTGAAAAACGGTGACGCAAAGCTAGAGGGGCCCAGACTGCTTTCTTCACAGTAAGGCCAGCCAGTTGCCGGTCAAAGATTAAACCGGACCCGCCTATGCCATTAGGTGGGTATTTTAAACTTTTCAGGCCTTACAGCGAATTTACTATCAACCTGACGGGTGATTAAAATGAGAGTTATGCCTAATTTATACAGGATTCTACTCTTAACCTTTTTACTAATGCTTTTAATTGCTTTATTACCACAGGAAGTAATGGCATTAACTGTAAAAATGGACTTAGAAGATCTATCCCGGGAATCTGATTTAATTATTACCGGAAAAGTTTTCAGCAAAGTAAGCCAATGGGATTTAGAAAATGGGAATATTTATACCACAATTAACATCAATGTTGATGACATCTTTAAGGGTGAAGGAACACCCCTTTCAATAAATGTAATCGTTCCCGGCGGACAGGTTGACGGTATTACCCAAATAGTGTCCGATACCCCTACTTTTGAGCATGGTGAAGAAGTAATCCTTTTCCTCAATAAAAAGCCCTGGTATGATCTGTCATTTCAGAAACTGGAACCACACTTCTATGAACTCTGCGGCAATTTTCAGGGAAAATTCAAGATCACTGGCGACAAGGTTTTTGACCTGGCAGTTGAAGATTTTAAAGAAGAGGTAAAAAGCCTGATAGAAGATGATCATCACCCTCTGACCCTCGACCCATTTATAGAGGAACCTGTATTTGTATCTAACTATCAATTTGTTGCTCTGCCATTTCGCTGGCCTGGTCTATCACCCAATGTCCCCTATTATATCAATGCCAGCGCTGAAAACAGTAATCAAATTAACACTGCAGGTACAACCTGGAGCAGCGCCGGAGCAAACTTTGCTTTTTCTTACATAGGGCAACACACCCGCAGCGGGGGCGCTTTTTATAATGGGAAAAATGAAATTCAGGGAACGAATATGAGCAATACTAATGCCCTGGCAGTTGCTACAATTTGGACGTTCAACGGCTATATAGAAGAAGCGGATATGACCTTCAACACCCTTTACAACTGGAGTACTACTTATGACGTTCAAACTGTGGCCTTGCACGAATTTGGACATTGGCTCGGCCTCGATCACTGCAGCGTATACGGTTCGATCATGTATAACTATTACAAAGGAGTTCAAAGAAGTTTGCACCAAGTTGACATTGACGGCGTAAGCTATATTTATGGCACCTCTACCATCTCTGAACCCTGCGAAATTGCTACCCCACCATTGCCGACCGGGCCGACCAGCGGCCTCGTCAATACAGCATATTATTATGATACTTTACAAGCTATTTGCTCAAATGGCCATGATTTGCAATATCAATTTCAGTTCGGCGATCAAACTATACCTAACTGGCGCGATACTCTGAAGATCGGAAGAGCACAC
>JAHYJM010000109.1 GCA_019428945.1 Bacillota bacterium
GGCAGATATTTTTCTCTTTGCTCCCGGCTTCCGAAGTAGAGCAGCGGGAAACTGCCCACCGATGTATGTACGGCCATGATCACGCCGGTTGAAGCGCAGACCCGTGATATTTCTTCTATTAAAAGGATATAGGTAAGAAAATCCTCACCCTGTCCCCCGAACTCTTTCGGTATGGGCAATCCCATATAACCCTTTTTTCCTGCTTTACGCAGATTTTCCCATGGAAACAGATCTGTCCGGTCTATTTCTTGATCAGCGAATGAGCGATAGTCTTTTTGTTTATTCAGGTGGTAATCAGAGATAACAAGCTTCACCTAAACCCGCTCCAATCGAAATGCTCTGTGTAGATCATACTTTGACTATGATTGCCTCACCCTGGGCGGCCCCGCTGCAAATCGTCGCCAGTCCATACCCGCCTCCCCGGCGGCGCAGTTCAGAAATCAGGGTGATCAAAATACGCGCTCCGCTCGCCCCGATCGGATGACCGATCGCTACGGCACCCCCGTTTACATTAACTTGATCCTCGTTCCAGCCGCCAAGTTTTATGCAGGTAAGGGCAACAGCAGCAAAAGCTTCATTTACTTCGATTAATTTCATATCTTCAGCTTTCAGGCCTGCTTTTGCCATCGCTTTTTTTGCCGCTTCATACGGAACAGTTGCAATATATTTTGGTTCGAGCGATACAGAAGCCTGGGCAATAATTTCCGCCAGCGGGTCACGGCCAAGCTCCCTGGCCTTCTCTTCAGATGAAACAACCAGCGCCGCTGCTCCATCGCTAATAGCCGGGGCATTACCGGCTGTGATTAAGCCTTCTTTTTCGAAAGCCGGAGGTAGTTTGGCCAGCATTTCCAGGCTTGTGTCGCGCCGGGGCAATTCGTCAATCTTAAAAATTACCGGTTCGCCTTTTCTCTGCGGCACTTGAACCGGTGTTATCTCATCTTCGAATAAACCTTTATCAATAGCTTCAACAGCCAACTGGTGGCTGCGCAGGGCAAAACGGTCCATCTCCTGCCTGGTAATGCCGTGTTCGGCCGGAACAGCACTGCCATGGACACCCATGTGCACATTGTGGAAAGGACACCACAGTCCGTCATGCACCATTCCGTCAATCAAGCCACAGTCACCCATCCTGCAGCCTGTTCTTACCTTTGGCATATAATATGGCACTGAACTCATATTTTCCATGCCACCGCCAACGATCAAATCGGCTTCTCCGGTCCTGATCATCATATCGGCCAGATTCACCGCCCGTAATCCCGATGCGCAAACCTTGTTGATCGTTTCTGAAGGGACAGAGTAAGGCAGGCCGGCTTTAACTGTAGCCTGTCTCGATGGGATCTGGCCCGCTCCGGCCTGAACCACCATGCCAAGCAGAACATTGTCAACTTCTTCTCCCGTTACTCCGGCACGATTTAGCGCCTCTCTGATCGCAACAGCGCCGAGTTCAACCGCCGCTACTTCGTGGAGTGACCCCAGGAAACGCCCAAAGGGCGTCCTGGCATAACCAAGAATAACTGTCGATCCCATTACCATACCTCATTTCTCCCGGCAACAGAAACCGGAGTTCTCTCTTAAACACCTTCCTCCTTCACTGCTATATTCTTCCATCGGAGGAAATATTTTTATAGTGCCCGGTAAGCAATATCTTTCCGGTAATAACATCCCTCATATTCAATCTCTTCAGCCGCCCTGTAGGCGCGGTCAACTGCCTTTTTGAGATCGCTGTCCCAGGCAGTTACACCCAGAACCCGGCCTCCCGCAGTAACCAGGTGCCTCTCTTTTATCGCAGTTCCGGCATGGAAAACGGCAACTTTGCCCTCTCCGCCTTCTTCAGCTATTTTAATACCGTGAATGGGCAATCCTTTTTCATAATGACCGGGATAGCCCTTTGAAGCCAGCACAACACATACAGCCGGTTCACTGCTCCACTCAACCTCAATCCCGCCCAGATTACCGTCTGCTGCTTTAAGCAGCAGGGGCAGAAGGTCGGACTTGAGCCGGGGAATAATCGCCTGTGTTTCAGGGTCGCCAAAACGAACGTTAAACTCAAGTACCTTAAAATGATCACCCGAAACCATCAGTCCCGCATAAATAACTCCGCGGAAATCAATACCCTCATCTTTAAAACCTTTCAGGAGAGGCTTGAAGACCTCATCTTCCGTTTTACGGGCCAGTTGTTCAGTATAGATCGGAGCAGGCGAATAAGCGCCCATACCTCCGGTATTCGGACCCCTGTCCCCTTCGCCTATGGCCTTGTGATCCTGTGCCGAAGGAAGTGTAATCAGATTATTTCCGTCAGATATAGCCAACACAGAAACTTCTTCACCGCTTAAACACTGTTCGATAATAACCCTGTCTCCGGCTTCACCGAATGCTTTCTCGATCATAATGTCATATAAAGCCTGTTCAGCTTCAGCAGGTCCGGATGCCACGGTGACTCCCTTGCCTGCTGCAAGTCCGTCAGCTTTAATCACTACAGCTCCGCCGTAAAAACGACCAAGATGATAACGGGCTTCATCAAAATCATCAAAAACGGCAAATTCAGCCGTGGGTATGCCCCATTTTTTCATTTTTCGCTTGGACCACACCTTACTGCCTTCAAGCAGAGCCCCTGTGCGGCCCGGGCCGAAAACTCTTAACCCCGCCTCGCGAAAACTGTCGGCCAGCCCTAACACCAGCGGCGCCTCCGGCCCGACGACTGTCAAATCTATTTTTTTATCCAGGGCCCACTTCTTCAGTTCTTCGACATCCTCCGCTCCCAGATCAACCTTTTCGGCCACTTCCGCAATACCCGGGTTTCCCGGTGCGCAATAAAGTTTTCCCAGGAGCGGACTTTGGGCCAATTTCCAGGCCAGGGTATGCTCACGGCCCCCTCCGCCGACGATCAATACATTCAAATTTAACACCTCCACTCTCCTGAGTTCCTTCTATAATCACCTGCATTTCTAATGTTTAAAATAGCGCCGGCCCGTTAAAACCATTGCTATGTTGTAACGATTACAGACTTCAACTGATTCCTGATCTTTCAGTGAGCCCCCGGGCTGAACTATCGCACTGATCCCGGCTTTGGCCGCCTCCTCAACCGTATCGGGAAAGGGGAAAAAAGCATCTGACCCGAGTACCGAGGCTGAAGCTTTGCCGCCTGCCTGAGCCAGGGCAATACGGGCAGCGCCGATGCGGCTCATCTGACCGGCTCCCACACCCACGGTCTGTTCATTTTTTGCCAGAACAATCGCATTTGACCTGATATGTTTAACCACGGTCTGGGCAAAGTTAAGATCCCGCCACTCTTCAGGGGTTGGTTTTCTGCCGGTTACAACTTCTCCCCGGCTTACATCAACCGCTTCGCGGTCAATACTCTGGATCAGAAATCCACCGGCAACTTTCCTGAGATCGTAACTATCATTCGGATCAGTATCAGGGGGCATTAAAAGCAGCCGGACATCTTTTTTGGCAGCTAATATCTGCAGGGCTTCTTCAGTAAAGTGAGGCGCGGCAATAACCTCTAAAAATATTTTAACCATTTCAGCTGCTGCATCTCCGTCTACAGGCCTGTTAAGAGCAAGCACCCCGCCAAATATTGAGACCGGATCTGCATCAAAGGCCAGCCTGTACGCATCTGCAGGTGTTACCGCTGAACCGACACCACAGGGATTGGCATGCTTAACCGCAACAGCAGTAGGTTTGGCAAATTCTTTCACAAGTTCCCAGGCAGCATTTAAATCATTTAAATTATTGAAGGATAGCTCCTTACCCTGCAGCTGCCTTGCTGCTGCCAACCCGCTCTTCTGCCCCGGTTTTGCATAAAAAGCGGCGCTTTGCTGAGGATTTTCACCATATCTGAGAATCTGTTCCCTGCTCATCGGCAGGCTCAGGCTGCGGGGGTATAGATCGCTTATAACATCGGGCAGATCATTAAAATATGAGGCGATCATCGCATCATATGCAGCCGTATGGGCAAAAGCTTCAGCGGCCAGGTTGCGGCGGGTTTCAGGGCTTAAACGGCCCTTGGCCTTAATTTCTTCCACGAGATCACCATAACGTCCGGGGTTAACAACTATAGCCACATGAGCATGATTTTTTGCAGCGGCTCTGACCATTGTCGGCCCGCCTATATCTATATTTTCGACTGCCTCAGCCACCGTGACCCCCTCGCGGGAGATAGTTTCTTCAAAAGGATAGAGGTTGACCACAACTAATTCAAACGGTATAATTCCTCTTCTGTCAAGCTCTTCAACCTGATCTTCCCGGTCGAGGCGGGCAAGGATTGCCCCGTGAATGTGGGGATGAAGAGTCTTTACCCTTCCGCCCAGAATTTCCGGGAAACCGGTCACCTCAGCCGCTTCTGTAACAGGTATTCCCGCCCCACTCAAAACACCGGCAGTACCGCCTGTTGAAATAATTTCAAAACCGGCGGCAACCAGATCACGGGCCAGCTCCACGATTCCTCTTTTGTCAGATACGGATATGAGCGCTCTACGGCCACTAGTCAACGATATAACACCTTCTTCCTTCAACTTTCAGCTTATCGCGGCAGAACAGATCTATTGCAGTGGGAAACAGCCTGTGTTCTGTGGCATGAATCCTCTGGTGCAGTGTGTCAATCGTATCCTGTTGAATTACCGGTACTGTTTCCTGCAGAATTACCGGCCCGCTGTCAAGCCCTTCATCAACAAAATGGACGGTGCATCCGGTAACTTTCACCCCATAATTAAAAGCCTGCTCAACCCCGTCTGTACCGGGAAATGCAGGCAGTATTGATGGATGAATATTCATGATTTGCATCGGGAATGCCTCGATAAAAAGAGGTGATAAAAGGCGCATAAAACCGGCCAGAACCACAAGATCGGCCTGAGCTGTAATTATCTCTTTAATCAGAGCCCGGTCGTAATCGAACCGGTCTTTAAAATCTTTCGGGTTCATAAAAAGCGCTTTTATTCCGCGCTTCCCGGCCCGTTTAAGGGCAGGCGCATCAGCACGGTCGCTGACAACCATTACAACCCGGCCGGCCACTTCGCCTCTCTCAACAGCCTCCAGGATTGCTTCCAGGTTTGTTCCCTGCCCGGAAGCGAGTACGACAATACGCTTCATCTGATCGCTCCTCCCGGTTGTTTACTATACCGCTTTATAAGATTCTACCTGTTCGGCAATAAATCCTTGTGTTATAAAATATTCACTTCTTTATTACCTTTGCGGACAGTTCCAATCCGGCAGGCCTCTATTCCATTTTCCTTCAGATAACCGCTAAGATTTTCGGCTTCAGTTTCTGCCGTGACCATTACATAACCGATGCCCATATTAAATACCCTGAACATCTCTTCGCGGCTGACAGGACCCAGCTCTTCGATTACTGTGAATACTGGCGGAATTGTCCAGGTCGAAACGTCAAGATCAACCCCGGTTCCGGCAGGCAGAATTCTTGGCAGGTTGCCGGGTAAACCGCCGCCGGTAATGTGAGCCATCCCTTTAATCTTAAATTTTTTGAGCGCGCCCAACACAGGTTTTACATAAATTTTTGTCGGCTTGAGCAGTTCTTCAGCTACTGTTGCGCTAAAAGCAACCTGAAATTCGGTTAAAGCCAGTCCGGCTTCCTCAAGCAAAACCCTGCGGGCCAGCGATAAACCGTTGCTGTGAATGCCTGTTGAGGCCAGGCCAATTAAAGCATCTCCCGCTTCTATGGACGACCCGTCTATGATCGCTTTTTTATCAACCATACCGACAGCAAAACCGGCTAGATCATATTCCCCGGGCGGATAAAAACCGGGCATTTCAGCCATTTCCCCGCCCAGAAGGGCACATCCTGCCTGGCGGCATCCCTCAGCCACCCCGGCCACCACCGATTCTACCTGGGCCGGTTCCAGTTTGCCTACCGCAAGGTAATCAAGGAAGAAGAGCGGTTCAGCGCCCTGAACCAGGATATCATTGACACACATGGCCACACAATCGATACCAACAGTGTTATGAT
>JAHYJM010000110.1 GCA_019428945.1 Bacillota bacterium
AAAACAGCTGATGAGTTCGTCGGAGATATCCTTCGGATGAGAAGTTGTAAAACGTATCCTTTCTATACCATCGATTTTCCCTATTTTCTTTAACAGGGAAGGAAAATTTGGTCCATTGGGGAGATTAATTCCTGCTGCCGATGAATTTAGGGCTTTAACAGGAAAAGGAGTAGCGGCTACGGTGGAAGGGATTGAATACCACATGGGTGGCCCTGCGCTTTTAAAGGCGGAAAATGCGGCAGTACCGCCAGCTCTCGACAAGACATCAATAGATGTGGCCAAGCGCGGGCAAGCCGCTATTTACCTGCTTCGTGACAGCAAGGTGATTGCTTTATTCGCAGTGGCCGACGCCATCCGCGAGGAAAGCCGCGAGGCCGTTCACGATCTCCACGAGCGTGATATCACAGTGGCTATGCTGACCGGAGATGCACAGGCAGTGGCCGATGCCGTAGCCGAAGAGATCGGAATCGATACGGTTTTCGCCGAAGTGCTTCCCGAGGATAAAGCCTCCAAGGTAAAAGAACTTCAGTCTGGTGGGAAAAAGGTAGCTATGGTTGGTGACGGAGTAAACGATGCTCCTGCCCTGGCTACTGCCGACATTGGGATTGCCATCGGTGCAGGTACTGATGTGGCAGTAGAAGCCGGACATATTGTGCTGGTGAGATCCGACCCCCGTGATATTCCCCGAATTGTTACTCTTTCCAGGGCTACATATAAAAAGATGGTCCAAAACTTATGGTGGGCGGCAGGTTATAACATTGTGGCCATTCCCCTGGCGGCAGGAGTACTGGCCGGGTGGGATATCCTTCTTACCCCGGCTGTTGGTGCTGTATTAATGTCGGCTAGTACAGTAATCGTGGCCATTAATGCTCAACTACTGAGAAGGATAACTTTGTAGAGTAATAAGTAATGGCAACTATTAAACCAAACTTTATCAAGGTTTCTTGACAACATACCCCCCCGAGGGTTAATTCTGCTTCCGGGGGTTGCTTGACTCATTAAACAAACAAATGCTGAGGTAATAACAGCCTCAGCATTTGCTAACACCTATAGGTTAAAGTAATTTTCCGTATTTAATGGCAGGAGAGTTTTTCCCCTTTAAATTCCTCGGCATTAGATTCTGCAAGACGATAAATAAAACGCTGCCACCAATTTCTGCCGACATATTTTTCCGGGTCCTGACTGAATTTATCGCGACAATCTTCGCAGCAAAATTTATAGCTTGTTTCCTTATGTGTAAAGTTTGCTTTTACCTGATCAGGTGTTAATACATCTTTGCATACAGGATCGTAATACATGACCATGTCCCCTTTCCTGTACTTTTTTGGAGTTTCAGTAAATCAACTTATCCGGATAAAACTCCTCTATATCCGGAATTCTTGATTATCTGAAGAAGGCTTTCTTATACCCCCTATGGGTATATTATAACAGGTATATGGAGCTAATGCAACTGAAGGCCTTAAATAAAGAATACCAGGTGGAAACAGAAGTAACCTGTATTTGCACCTGATATTAAGAAAGCCTTATACTATTGTCTTTGGTAATAAAGCTTTTATCAGTGTATATGTTTGTGGTGCACATCTGGCAGGTGTTCGTGATCATGTTCTGTTTTTTCATGAACGTGTGCATGGCTGTGATCACTATCATCATTGGTAAAATTACTATGGATGCGGTTATGATGACCGTCTGAGTGATTATGCCTGTGATTATGAGCTTCTTCAAGGTGTATATGAGAGTGACAATGGTTTTCGGTAATAGCGTAATAAGTACCGAAAAGCATGATGACCAAGGCTACTAAAAAGTAACCTGTTATTGGCTCTCGTAATAATATCCAGGATAATATTACACCGATAAACGGGGCTGCCGCATAATAAGCGCAGGTTCTGGCTGCGCCAAGTTCTCGCTGCGCAGAAATATAGAAATAGATACTCAGGCCATAGGCAATAAAACCAAGCAGCAAAGCTGAACCAATGTATAAAATGGAAGAGCTAAATTCTTGCAAAAAAATTGCAATGATCAGCGCACCAATCCCCGATCCAAACCCTTTGACAATAACTATTTGCAGAGGATCTTTGATTGACAACATCCGGGTAAAATTGTTTTCAAAACCCCAGCATATAGCTGCCAATATAATGAATATAGAACCGGCAGAAAAATTAAGATTGCTAAAGTCTTGAACGGACAATATGATTGTTGATAATGAAATTAAAGTGATGGCCAGCCACATCCTGTGCCCGACAGCCTCTTTAAACACCAGCAACGCGATGAGCGATGTAGCAACGATTTCAAAATTATTAAGCAGGGAAGCACTGGCTGCGGCAGTCGTTTTCAAACCAACCATCAGAAGTATAGGAGCTGCAACATCCAAAGCGATGGTTCCGGCTATATAGGGCAACTCTTTTTTAGTTACTTTTGCTTCAAGCTGCTCGGTATTTTTAGCTATTTTCACCAAGTTTACCGCAAGCATACCAAAGCCTGCTCCTAGGTATAGCAAAGCAGCCATTAAGGTTGGCGGAATTTCCGTTAGAAGTAATTTTGAAACCGGCATGCTGATTCCATATAAAACGGCAGCCAGCAAGGCAGTGAATACCGCAAAATTTCTTTTACTCATCTTCTCATCCTCATGATTTATGCTTTAGCCTGATGCTCTTACTTGCAACTTTTTAGCAGTTATCGCTATAACTGTTATCATGACAGCCAGCACTAATACAAATCTGTGAGTTGCTTCCTCTTCTCTCTTATTATATCCTTAAATATATTTATAATATGCACTTAGAGGCATCTATAGTCAACCATATAAGACGGAGAGAAACGTCTCTTCTTGTAATTTTTGACATCATGTCATAGCAGTGCTATAGTAATAATAAAATTAACATAAAATAAATAGTTCAGCTACAGGGGAGGGTTTAAAGATGAACCAGAATCAAAAAACAGCTTTAATTATCGGCAGCGTTGTTGTGGTATTACTGGTTTTTATATTGTTAGGGTTCTTATTTATCTGGGGGTTCAGGGGCGCAGGCTTCGGTATGATGGGCCCTGGAATGATGGGAGGCTATGGTTCAATGTTTTTGGTGCCTATCTTTTTTATAGTTATCTTGGGGTTAATTATTTGGGCAGTGGTTACTGCAACTCAAAAAACAAACAGTGGAGCAGAAAGCAGCTTAAAAGGATCAGATGATCCTTTAGAAATTCTTAAGCTAAGATATGCCCGGGGCGAGATTGATAAAGAGGAGTATGAAACGAAAAAAAGAGACCTGATTTAAGGATAGGGGTGTCTCGCTTGAAAAAAGCACTTTTTATAATCCTGTTGGTGGTTATTGTTGCCCTGTTGGGAGTAACAGTATACTCAGTGATGTTTTTTTACGATAATAGCGCGCTACCACCATGCTGCCCATTATCAACAAGTCAAACAGAAGCAGATCAGTTTGAACCGGGCGGCAGGCGTGGCTTCGGGATGATGGGCCCTGGCATGATGGGTTCAATGAATATATTTATTGATAGCGAATTTGAATTTTTAACGCATATGATTCCCCATCACGAAGAAGCTGTAGCAACAGCTACATATTTAAAAGAAAACACTGAACGTGAAGAAATAAGAGCGTTCGCAGAAGGGATTATCAGGACTCAGAGTGCCGAGATAGAGCAGATGACTACCTGGCTTGAAAACTGGTATCCGGACAGAAACCATCAAGTTGATTATCAGCCAATGATGCGCAACCTTAAAAGCCTCCAGGGTGATGTGCTTGACCAGGTTTTTCTGGAAGATATGATCCCGCACCATATGGCTGCAATAATGATGTCTCAACAGCTTATAAACCGCAGCCTGGCAGATCATGAAGAAGTCGAAATCCTGGCCAGAAGTATCAGGAATTCTCAGAGCATAGAGATCCAAATAATGATGAACTGGCTCAACAACCGGGATAGATCTACTCCATTACCTGTAATGAGGAACCGGACTGCGTTGATCTGGATCGGGGGAATTGCTTTCGCCGTCTTCACTGCCCTGGTGATGTTGCTGATTTTGTTATTAAAAGCAGGATCCTTTTCAGCAGCTCCAACTGCCAGTAAGGCTCAGGAAAGCCTGAAAATACGTTATGCTAAAGGAGAAATAACCCGGGAAGAATATTTACGTACACACAAAGAACTATAAATGCAGGCACTAACAGATAGCTGCAAAGGGAAGCGTAGCTTGATGAATTAAGGTGTTATTTGCGCATGTACCGGATCTGCTTTAATGATACTCAGGAATGCTGAAATATAATTTTCTTACAGGTTGTTGAATTTAATCTATAATGATTTCAGAGAAAGTTTATCACCAAAGCGGGGGGCGCAATACATGAACCTGCTATTTTTACTTATAGGCTTTATTCCTCCTTAAAAAGAGCTTCATACTTATGTAGATAACTCATCAAAGCATCTCAAATCACTGCTGCCCCCATAATCCCTTGACAATATACCCCCGGGGGGTTAAAATCTTTTCTCAAAGAGATTTTTTAGATCAATACCCATAAGGCTGGAAAAAGGAGATTACCCAAATGGCTGATAGTAATATTGATAATAGTAATTGTGAGAATGAAGGAGTTTGCCAACACAGCAGTCACGGAAGCTACCAGGAAAATAAGAAAAAAATCCTTGACGGCTTAAGCAGGGTTGAGGGTCAGGTCAGGGGTATAAACCGGATGGTTGACGAAGAGCGGTATTGTGTCGACGTCCTGAACCAGATCGCTGCTGCCAGAATGGCCCTGGCACGTCTGGCTATGCTTATCCTTGAAGATCATACCAAAGGTTGTGTCAGTACAGCCATCTTAGAAAAAGAGAGTGCAGAAAAAACAATAGAAGAGCTGATGGATGTAGTAAAGAGGCTATTATAATGATACCGGGGTGCAATCACCCCGGTATCATTATCCGTTCTCCCCTGCAGGCATATTAATTTTATGATCAGCCGGCAGAGACAGCTTCATAACCAGTATCCTCAATCACCTTAAGCAAATCCTCTACACTCAGTTCAGATGCATTATACTTAACATGAGCTGTTTCTGAAGCAAGATCTACACGTGCAGAACTGACTCCTTTGGTCTGCAGTAAAGCTTTTTCTACATGCTGAACACAATGATTACAACTCATTCCGGCTATCTTTATTTCTATTGTTTCCTCATTAATTTCCGGTGCTGTCATGATATTTTGCCTCCCTTGTTCCGGATCCTGTGATATTTAATCCAGGTAATCCGGTTTGATTTTTGCCCTTTTAAGCAGAGTTGAGTTCATAACGACACTGATTGAACTGGTAGCCATGGCCGCTGCGCCAATCATGGGATGCAGCAAGCCAAAAAATGCTGCCGGTATAGCCAGACCGTTATAGAACCAGGCCCAGAAATAGTTTTGTTTGATTTTGCCAAAGGTAGCATTAGAAAGTTTAATCGCTGAAATGACAGCGCTTAGCTCACCACGAACCAGGGTTATATCTGCTGCTTCTATGGCAATATCGGTACCGGTACCAATTGCAATTCCCACGTTAGCTTGTTTCAGGGCAGGCGCATCATTGATACCGTCGCCGACCATGGCTACTAAACCGAATTCTTCCTGCAGCTTTTTAATTCCATTTACTTTACCGTCAGGTAGAACTTCTGCCAGGACTCTGCTCATACCAACTTTACGGGCGATAGCATTTGCCGTTCTCTGGTTGTCACCGGTTATCATTGCTGTCCGCATACCCATTCTTTCCAGTTCGGCAATTGCCTTAACAGAGTCTTCCTTCAGAGTATCGGCAACAGCAACTATACCAGCCAACTCATTGTCAATAGATATGAGCATCGCGGTTTTCGCCTCATCTTCAAGTTTTTCCATGATATTCAGATATTGCTCATATGCGATGCCCTTTACTTCCATCAATTTACGACTTCCAACCAGGACTTCTTTTCCATTGACAGCACCCTGAACACC
>JAHYJM010000111.1 GCA_019428945.1 Bacillota bacterium
GAATAGGCAGTAAATATTTTAATGAATAATCCTTGTTACAACTGACGATAAAATAGGTGTCTGCACTACCAAACCAAGGCCGTTTTGTATATCCAAATTCATTTGAGTAGGAGCGTTGGGGGCAAACTATTTTATCTTCTTCAAACACTTTAAAATCACGTGCAGCAAAGATTACCCACCATTTACCCTGTTTCAATGCAGCTTGCATTTCACCCCTTTCTTGACTCCTATTCTTAATCACATCTTCAAACTTCAAGAAATGATTTTTGATTTTGGGATAGTCTTCAATTTTTAGGTCTCTAGTAGCATATAGAAGATTATACTTTGGAGTTTCATTGACAATATATTTTCGAATATCTGAATTCTTGTAGAATGGTTTAACTATTTCTAATCTCTATGGGGTTAGTTCCCCGAAGCTCTGCTTCGAGAAGAATAATTAAATTTGTTATGTGAGTGAATATGTTCATAAGAGTCATAACGTTTCAGTTCTTCTCTACCACTTTGTGTGTCCAGCCAAATATAGGCGGGTTGTATTTAGCAAGGCCGTTGACGAGAGTTTGAAAGACATCTGCCTTGAGATATCGAAGCGGTATGAGATCGAGTTCATTGAAATAGGGACGGACAAAGACCATGTTCATTTTTTGATCCAGAGTGTTCCGACAATGAGTCCAACCAAGATCATCAAAGCAGTCAAAAGCATCACGGCCAAAGAGATTTTAAAACTTCATCCCGAGGTGAAAGACCAGCTTTGGGGCGGAGAGTTCTGGACTAAAGAATACTATGTCAACACTGTGGGTCGGCATGGCGATGAAAATACGATACTGGCCTACGTTCAGGCTCAGGGCAGACTTGACGAATATGAACAAATTCACTCACAACAGCTTAAGCTGTATTAATACCTCGTAGCTCTGCTGCGAGGTAGTTTATTTGTTAAGCCTGATGGTGCCATGTATTTCAGATAGTAGCGGACTATGAGGATCACCCGGGACCGGCATGGCATACCGCCCGGAGGAGTGATTATTGGCTTCTGGCAATATTATTAATCAGACAGTTTTGATATAATTGTCTGTACTTTTTCTCTTGTTAAATTGTCAATCTGTCCCATTATAAGCTCAACCAAATTTTTTTCAAGAGTTGCTAGTGTCATGTCAATCATGAATTGACGGATAAAGTCTGTGCAGTTTTACCCTTGCCTGATCAGTTGTGAACTGCCACTTAATTTTAGCTTTTTTGTTGTTTCTGTGGTTTTGCCAGGCCCTGGTTTCTACCTTTACCGTATTTATTTTGTCTATTCTTCTGTTTAAACATTGTTTGGTTAATACGTTCAGCTCTATTTCAGCCATGTTCAACCAGCTACCATGCTTGGGCGTGAAAACAAACTCCAGGCGATCCCAAAGTCTTTTCGCCTCAGCCGGTGCAAATGTTTCATATAATGCCGCAGCGCTGTGTGAAGCCAGATTGTCCATTATCAAGGTTATAGTTTCTGCCTTAGGATATAACCTGTCACAAATATACCGTACCAGCAACGCCCAGTCTTTTTTTGTTCGGTTTTGGGTGACCTTCATATATCGCTTTCCTACCAGGGGCTCACTAACCATAAAAATATTACAAACCCCACAACGTGAATATTCATAGTCAACTCTTTTTTCAAATCCCGGCTTCATCGGTACTGATTTACGAACTTCTCTTATCAATTGTTTCGGTGTTTCATCCATGCATACTACCGGGTTTGACTTATTATGCGGTCGCTTGTAAACGTCAAGAACCTGCTCCATGGCTGCAACAAAATGACTGTTTTGCTGTGGCGGTATAACCCAGCCTTTTACCCGCCAAGGCTTAAGTTCGTTTTTTTTAAAACCTTTCGAACCGTTTCGTGCGAAATTTCATCAACATAATTTAATTCTACCATGCGATCAGCCAACAAACGTAAAGACCATCTGCCAAATCCTTTCGGAGGCTCACTGCAAGCTATTGAGATTAACCGGGCTTCTGTTTCTCCATCTGCCTTTTTCTCATATACCCGGCTTGTTGGAGCAACACCAAGGGCTGCATCAAGCCCCTCTAATACAAAACGTTGTTTTACCCGGTCAATGGTTCGCATGCCTGTTTTTAACACTTTGCAGACCTGTTCATTGGTCTGCTGGTTCTCGTTATGAGGACCCTGATCAACATTGAGCAAAATAAGAGAATGAATGACCTTTTTGGCTGTATGATTGCCCTTTCTTGTATTATTCATCAATGATTCTCTTTCTTCTTTTGTTAAAGTTACTTTGTACTTTACCATGTCGTTTTTTCAGTAAAGATACAAAATATTTTAAATACGTCATACTATAATTGACATGACACTAGTATATACAACTTACCAAACTCAATATAATCAATACGTTGTCTTGCGGTTCTGTAAACATACACATCAGGTTCAAAATTTAGTGGAGGTTTGTTCTTATCACGACTATTTCTTTTAATTATTAGAGATTCCGTTTTACATTTTTGAGATGTCAATTTTAAGAACTGATCAATTTCGTCTCCATAAATAATTATTGTTTTGTTTTGCAAACTGCAATAACCAGAGGGTATTAACTCAAAGTATCCTAATAGGTTTAAAGAAGTCTTCAGGTTTTTTCCTGCATCAGCAAACCGAAACTCAAATGAGTCAACTTGGGGGAATATCCTGCATATTAAAATATTCTCAGATTCTAAAGATATTCCGGCATCATCACAATACCTTTTAAGGATTGAGTCAAATGTTGGATTTATTAACCCAAACTTATCAATGTCATAATCTTGAGAAAGCGAGGCAGTAGCCGAAGTTATCAAGAAAAAGACGCAAAATCCAATAAATGCGGAGAGTTGTCTAATTCTTACCATTTATAGATGATTTTATCCTTGTTATACTTCACATACCAACGAAGCTGAGCATCATATACACCCCAAGATATTTGTTGTTTTGGAAACTGTTCATTGAACCACTCAGCCACATATTTGTCTCCTGATTTTCCTAAATCTTGTTTAAATCCTGAAGGACCATAGAAAGTTTTAAGACCTTTTGAATTCGGATGACTATGGGTAAAGCTAATTGAAGGAAAGTTTTTCGTTGTTGCTAAAGTGTTTAGCAAATCTACCCCTCCAAAGTCTGTAGAAGGATTATGGCTAGTGGAGAGGTAATTACCATTTGTTCCAAAGCTTAGATGACTCCATTCAACATTTGAGTTTTCTGCTGCAAACTCAAAGAATTCGGTAGCAGATTGGTTATCGCTTATACTAAAGTAACTATAAGGATTTCCGGAGCTTTCTCCTGTTTGCTTGTCATTTAATATTCCTTTACTTAGCTTAACGCCATCAGATTCAGTAATACCAGATTGTCCATCAGTATCTTCAACCTCTCCATTTCCATCTACAGCATAAAGCATATCATATTTATCCTCGGTATCACGAATCTTTTTTATTTTTCCATCGTCATCAATTCCATAATCATCAATCCTCATTCCATCTGGATCAATTAATCTTATTGGATTATTGGCAACATATGTATATGGAGAAAGCGAATTATATGATTCTGCCAAAGGATCCACCACATGCCACCTCCCAATCTGCGGATCATAAAACCGTGCCCCGTAATCGTACCAGTTTACATGGATTTTTCCCTGTTTTTCAGCGCTCCATACGCACCTTAAAACAGGTTTACTTTCGGCTCTATATGCGATTTTCGGGCATCCCATGGCAGGCATTCTTACCCTAAAAGTAGCGTTTTTCTCTTTTAACTGAAGCGTTTTATTTGAAGATTTTCAGTTTTCTCAGTTAAAAAGAAAAGGTTTCCTGCCTGGATTAGCCGCTTTAATACAGCGGGCTCCTATAAAACCTATTATGTTACTTTGCTTGGGGCAGCAGTTTTTTTTGGCGTGCTCTGCCTGCCGAAGGAACGAAGGTTGGGCTTTTGCCTTGAGGGGCGCATTGGCAACTGCACAAAGACATGACAAAAAAAACTGCTGCAGAAGGGCAGGCTGCGGGGAGGTGTGGGATTTATCTTACTAACTTAATATTCTCGGGATTTCTACTTGTATGAACAACATCTAAAATTGCTATGGCATCTTCCCTTATTTCATAAATTATCCTGTAACTCCATATAACTTTGTACCGGATATTATCATACTCTTCATTAGTAAGCAGATCCTTGGCATATTTATGAGGCATAAAACCAAGACTTCTGCCTAAATCCCGGATTTCATCTCTAACCTTAGCCGCCTGCTCTTGGGATTCTCGTTTCTTAATGTATTTATAAATACCCTGGAGTGAAGCTCTGGATCGCTTGCTCCAAATGACCTTGAACTGCTTCTTTACCACTTCTCCATCTCCTTTTCTAGCTCCTCCTGTGTGATATACTCTCCTGCATCTATCTGAGCACGGGCTTCATTAATTCTTCTACGGTAAGTCTCTAAATCCATCGGTGGACCAGGAAGAGTATAATCCTCTTCATCTTCGTAACTCTTAGCCAAAGCATTGACCATTTTCAAGAACCTGTCATCGGCTCTGTCAATGTAGCTATGTACCTTTTTTCTTAACTCTGCTGTTCCCATGATTTCCTGTAACATTGTTTCTACAAATTTAACGATTTATATTCACTTATTGTTTTGTTCAAGTGGATGATACTTCTCCAGCTGTCCCTGCAGCTTATCCAGGTTGTTCTGCTGGTAACGCTCCGTTGAACTTACATACTTGTGTCCGGCCATGTATTGCACCTGTCTCAGGTTGTAATGCTTCAGCCAGTGGGTGATCACACTGCTGCGGATCTGCATGGCATTTTTTACCTCCGGATGAGCCTGGTGGATATTCCGGAACATATGCAGCAGGGTGCTGTGAAGATCCTCACTGCCGCCGATACTAAAGAACATCCGTTCACGGATCAGCTCATGATTGATGTGAACAGGTTTCCTGGCCGGTCGCTTTTTACCAGTCTCTTTCAGTATCCCTGGCCTTACCCTTTTCAGATAAGCATCTGTTTCCAGTATCTGCTGCGGCTGTAGCTGCAGATAACGACTACCGGTTTTCCTGGTCCCCTGTATAAATACCCTGCCTTTTTTTAACTGCATATGCCCCGGCTCCATCCGCTGCAGCTCTCCTGTGGTTACCCCCTGGTAGATCAGTAGCCCTAAAATCACTTTGTTTCGTTTATCTCTTAATGTCTTTTTGCTGTAATTATCGTATAGTTTTTTCAGAGTTTTATAATCCAGGTTCCCCGATGGAAGCCTGTGGTACTCTCCCCGGATCATAAGATGAAGTGCAGGATTGTGCACCGATGGGTCCATCTCTTTCTGATACCGGTAAAAACCGCGGATACTTCGAAGCTTGTTATTAACAAGGCGTTTACTCTCTCCATCCAGTCTGCAGTGATCAATAAAGCACAGCATGTCATTGTATCTTACATGTTCCCACTCAAGCCGTTCTTTCTCCAGCCACTGCAAAAAACACCCTACGTAGTTGCACTTCTGCCGGATGGTGGCATCTGCATACTCTTTTTCTTTTAATTGAGATCTGAAGCCTGCAAGACAGGTGTTGATCTCCGGATTGAAGATATAGCTAGCTGCCCTGCTCATTGGCTGTCCTCCTTCGCCAAGGCTTCGGCGAATAAATGCGTATAGATCTGTGTTGACTCCAGGGAAGCATGCCCCAAAAACTGACTTACCTCCTCCAGGGACATTCCCGATTGTAAAAGATGGGTGGCAATGGAGTGCCTCAGGGTATGTACTCCCGGTCTTGCTTCAATACCAGCCAGGATGGCCAGGTGCTGGATACGTCCGATCAGCTGGTTACCTGATAGACGCTTCGCCTGGCGACTGATTAGCAGAGCCTCCTGTTTGCTT
>JAHYJM010000112.1 GCA_019428945.1 Bacillota bacterium
AATCAACATCTGGATGGCATCCGACTTTGACGGGGCTTTTGCCCAGTATGTAAAAGTTCCTGCTTCAGAGGTTTTTCCGGTAAATTGCGACTGGAGTGATGCCGAACTGGGCTCTATACCCTGCTCATACGGAGCAGCTGAAAATATGGTTCACCGGGCACAGGTAAATGCCGGTGATGTTGTACTGGTAACCGGCACTTCAGGTGGAGTTGGCTCGGCTGCTGTGCAGTTGGCTAAGCGGCGGGGTGCAACTGTGATTGCTGAAGATAGTTATCATTTTTCAAGTATCAAGGCAGACAACGGCCGTTTGGAAAAAGAACTGAGTCTGTTGCGTTCGATTGGCGCCGACCAAATTATTCGCGAGGGCAATATTTTAGATAATATCGAAGAGGAATCAGTTGATGTAGTGATCGATAATGTGAGCGGACCGGCATTTGATGAACTGACTCGGGCCATGAAAAGAGGCGGACGCTATGCTTCGTCAGGGGCAATTGCCGGACCACTTGTTACCTTAGACAAGCGCACTTTTTACCTGAAAGATTTAACTCTAATCGGCTGCACAGCCTGGGATGAATCGGTATTTCCCAACCTTGTTTCATACATTGAAAGGGGCGAAATAAAACCGGTTGTGGCAAAAACTTTTCCCCTTGATAAGATCAGGGAAGCCCAGGATGAATTTCTAGAAAAGAAACATGTGGGCAAGTTCGTCTTAATTCCGCAGGCAGTTAAATAATTTACCCAATCTCACTAACTGGTTTAACTTAATATAGAGGCGGTCTTCTGATCGCCTCACTTTCTTTTATAAAAAGCGATGAGGTTATAGCCCCACCGCTTATGTTACCAACTAACCTTGTAATTAGCACATTACGCTAACAGATCAAGCTTTATGCTTCTCAATATAGGCCTGAAGGTCTGCCTGCACCGCGCTGTCGAGCAGCGATTCCGGCGCTGCAGCAAGGCGCTCTTTAAACATTTTATTCGCCCGTGCCACCACATCGAGTGATCCTTCACGCTGCCATTCGGCATGGTTTAACCAATCTGAAACACCAGGCGTAAACAGGTAACCCCGGCAGTTGTCATAAACGCTCTGATGGGTCAGAAAAGTCCCGCCGGAGCCTACCTCTTTAATTACATCAACTGATAAGGCTTCATCTGATACATCTATACTGCGCGTTGCCATATATTTTGCCCTGCGGACAAGTTCTTCGTCGATGATCATTTTCTCATACGAGATAGTCATAATCCCTTCGAGGACCCCACTCACATGAGCGATTAAACCGGCGCCGGCAAAAACGCAGGTCATGATGTTCTGCATTGTTTCATAACCGGCCTGGGCATCAACTTCTTTGGAATCACAGGAGCCGCACAAGACCCTCGTCGGAAGCTTATAAAAATCGCGGCACAGCTGAATATGGCTAACCAGGTGCAGCATGCCATCGGGAATTCCGGATGAATAAGCTCCGGTGCGCATATCGGCGAAAGAAGATGATGGCGCCATAAATATAGGGTTACCAGGATTAATCAACTGAGTTAAAACAATAATAGCTAAAATTTCGGCATTAACCAGAACGGTCATCCCCACGTGGCTCAGGGGCGCGCTTGCCCCACCTATTGCCATGGGTGCGGCAATAATAATTTGGTTCCGGCTGGCATATTCAAATAGAGTATCGATCTGGTCTTCACCAAACCCCAGCGGAGATATCGAATTAATAGACAGGCCCATTACATGATGCTTCTGCATCAAATTGTCTTCACCAAAAGCAATCTCAATCATATCGAGCATTTGCCCTGCCTGAAGGCCGCCACAGACATGGCCGTGAACAGGCTTATCACAATTTTTCAGGATTTCATACTGCATGTATAGATGCTTATCTTTCGCATCGAGATCGCTTGGATCTACCGGCGAAAAACCGGCTATGTCAATTACATCACTGGTTTGGTAAAGTTTCTGGATGTTAATAAAATCTGCAAGCTTGCCTGGACGTCGCCCATTATCCATATCCTGGATATATACTGAACCGCCTCCGGCCTGGGCGTAAAGCCCACTGCCAACTTGAACCGATTTACTTTCATCGAGCGCCCGCCACGTAAAGGTTTTCGGGCACTTACTTAAAGATTTCTCAATCAAGGTACGGGGAATATAAGCTGTTTTACCTGTAACTTTCGCCCCGTGTTTTGCCAGCAGGTCTAGCGCTTTTTGGCTCTGGAAAATCATTCCGGCCTCTTCAAGCACTCTTACTGAAGCATCGTGAACCCTGGCAAGATCGTCATCTGTTAAAATACTTAACTGTGAAAGGCTGCGCATGGCGTTAATAATTCTCCTTTCGGTCCGGCTACTGATTAATCAAGATTCAGGGAAGGATATACCTTCCCTGAACAAATTAAGCTTACTCTGCCAATTGTTTTACGATCAGAAGCTGCTCTTAATCATTATAGCTTAAGATTCGCCCCTGGTTGAGCCTGTAACACGTACACCCTTCTCATAAACAACCGTTGAAGCAACTAATGGTGAAACTACAGCATCGTAGTCTTCTTTAACATGCTTCAGGAAGCCAAAACATAGAACCGTTAAAATAATAATCAGAGGCAACGATGCAATAACAGATGAAGTCTGCAGAGCGCCCAAACCACCGATTACCATTAAAGTTAAACCTGCTCCAGCCAGCACTGCACACCAGATAAAGCGGTTCCAACGGGCAGGTTCTTCTTCTCCGGTAATCTCTTTTGTTGCAATAGAGGCCAGGGTATAGGCGGCTGAATCAAGGGTTGTAGCAAGAAATACAAATTGCAGAATAAGGAAACCAACAAGTAAAACTCCACCTGCAGGCATGGCCGCAATAATAGCGGCAATTGCTCTTGCCGGCCCTACTTCACTCATTAGAGCAGTCATTTGTCCACCATTTATTTCCAGGTGCGTTGAGAAACCACCTAAAACCATGAAATAAAGCCAGCAACCTGCAGTGCCCCAGGTAACCATACCTAAAATGGTCTGCTTGATGGTGCGACCTTTAGATATCCGGGCTACGAACAGCCCTACAAAGGGAGCGTAAGCAAGCCACCAGGCCCAGTAAAATATCGTCCAGCCCTGGGGAAACCCACCTTTAGCAATTGGGTCAGTCCACAAGCTCATCGCGATAAAATTCTGGAATTGCAAGTGCAGAACGTTGGTAAAGTTGTTAAAAAGGAAAAATGTAGGGCCAGCCAAAAGAATAAATCCGGCGAGGATTAAGGCCAGGTATGTATTAAAGGTACTGAGGTGCTTAATACCTGCATCCAGGCCGCGATAAACACTCGCCCCGAAGATCAAGGTCCATATCAAAACGATAATAACATTCAGGGTCATCGATTCCGGAACATTAAAAATACGGTTAATAAGAGCTGAAACCATTGGGGTGCCCAGGCCAAGCGTGGTGCCAACCCCACCAATCAGGCCAAACATGACAAATACGTCAAACGCCTTTCCGAGAACTCCCTTGGCATTTTTTTCACCAATTGCTCCGATGCTGGCAGTGCTAATGCGCATCGTGTTTTGCCTTCTAACATACATGCTATAGGCAATTGGAACAACCGGAAGGCAATATATCGCCCATACAGTTATACCCCAGTGAAAAGGACCGTATACTCCCGCCCATTCAAATGCAGTTTGTGAGTAGGGCTCTATCCCAAAGGGAGGTCCCTGGATGTAGTAGATAGGCTCAATGATAGCCCAGTAAACCAGGCTTGAACCTATGCCAGCACAAAAGAGCATGGATACCCAGGCAAAAGTGCTGTATTCAGGTTTATCATCGGGGCCGCCGAGCTTAACGTTACCATACTTGCCCATGGCCAGCCAGATAAGAAAAATAACTGCGCCAAGGCCAAATATCAGGTATAACCAGCCGAAGCTTGAGGTTATGTAAGACAGCATCTTGCCTAAAACAGCGCCTGAAGCTTCCGGGTTGATTGCGGCAGGAATACAGATAGCCAAAACAACCAGCAAAGCCGGCCAAAATATCAGAGGATCAATTTGAGAATTTTTTCCGTTCATCCTTTTTACCTCCACATTTTATTTTTATGCCTTACCCTGCAAGACCGCGCGTTTCTAATTGGACAAATCAGCATCCGATTAATATGCTTATTTATCACTCAGAGAAACTTTATAATGGTCTTCTGCTTCATTAACAATATCACGCATTTTCTTCACTACATCATTTGGCAGAGGCTTAACTTCAAATGTGTCAAAAATCTCTTTTGCTTCTTCATAAGCCCTGGTTGTCATATCTTTTGAGCCGGCATGCTGCCAGGCATCACGTGTTCCTCTGTAAATCAGCTTATTCTGAGAAGCCAAATCACGGAAGCGGGTGTAGGTATGTTCATGGCTAACGTATTCACCAGCGGCACCTACCGACTGGATCACTTCTAAAGCCAAGTCATTCCTGTTTACCGCTATGCCACCGACAACTTCATTAATCATTCTGGCAATTTCATTGTCGATAAGCAGTTGTGCATAGTCAAAGGTAATTCCCTGTGCCAGCATCCCTAACCCGTAGATGATATTCACACCAGCCAACGCTGCGGTAAGTCCGGTCAGTGTGGTCTCATGTGAAGCCTGGGCATCGGGAATATGGCTGTCTGACTAACCACCGGCTGCCCAACTGGGCAGCAGATAATACTGGGCCAACTTAGCTGTAGCAGCGCTAAAAAGGGCCAGCTGTGGCGTGCCTACCGGCGATGTCGTGTGTCTTAGATCAAAGGCAAGCGATGATGTGCCATAAATAACCGGGTGCCCCTTACGGGTTAACTGCGCCAGAACTATACTGGCCATTAGTTCCGAGTTTTGCATTACCAAAGCACCGGCCATGGTAACCGGAGCGGTTGCCCCCGACATACACATATCGACAAAGAGACAGGGCGCCCCTCCCCTGGCTGCTTCTATAATTACCCCGGTAACATCCGGGTTGAGCAGCAGCGGGCTGTTCGGGCAAATTGTGGCGCTGTAAATCGGCTTTTCCATAAACTTTTCTTTGCCGCCGGTAATTGTGTAGGCCAGCTCAAGCATTTTGCGACAATTGTAATCATTACCTGAACCGATAAAGCTGTGCTTAGTAGTGTTGTTGAAAATTGCTTCTGCATTATGAATTACCTGAACTGCACCAGGTGTATCATTTGCCCCTACGGGACGTTCAAGAAAGCTGACCTGATCCATGGCAGTGCACATGCGGGTTACATCTGCTACATCTTGCTTAGTTGTCTGTCTTCTTTGCCTTGTTTCCAAATCAATAATTTCGCAACCTTCACCAAAGTTAGTAAAGGCAGTAGTACTACCTGCTCGAAGCAAGAAATCTTCTTCCGGATCAATCCCCCCAACCATAAAAGTACTTGGAGCTGACTGTATGGCATCTTCAACAACATGCGGTGGTATTTTGACAATATTGTTTTTGTCATCTACCTTACAGCCGCCTCCGGCAAAGATTTCCTGAGCATCCTTGGCTAAAACCCTGACGCCGGTGTCATGCAAAACATGTAAAGTAGCACAATGAATTTCAAATAATTCATCGTCGGTAAACATGTTGAGCGACATACCTTCAATGGATTTATAGCCTGCCCGCTTCCCAACATTCATAACCTTACCCACCTTTCTGTCTACTAATTTAAATGCCGCCCGGGGGCAGCATTTTGTAGCCATCAAAACTAAACAGATAACTTCTGAGCCAGATCTTTGGCTGAGGCAGCATCGGGCGCCCAGCCGTCTGCGCCAATCTCATCGGCAAAGTCCTGGGTGACCGGGGCGCCACCGACTATAACCTTGACCGAATCCCTTAAACCTTCTTCTTTCAACACTTCAATGGTATCTTTCATCGACA
>JAHYJM010000113.1 GCA_019428945.1 Bacillota bacterium
GATCAGGCCCTGGTTGATAATATCCGTAGGTTTTACGCCTTCGTCAACCAGCTTCTGGGTCAGCTCGCCCGCTTTCGCGGCGTTGCATTCAATAATCGCTCCTGCTAATGCTTCAAAATCTGCCATATGATCAACAACCCCTTTCAAATTTAAGCTCTAAATAAATTTCTATCCGCCAGCCGGGGGGCTGACCAGTACTAACTCTGTGTTGCTTTCTACCAGGTAATCTTTATCTATAATCCTGCCTTCCTGTGTTACAAAAAGTACTGTTTCCGATTTGATACCAAGTTGGCTTATGATCTGTCGCACTGTCAACGGCGTTTCGCTTATAACCTCTTCCTTTTCACGAAGGTGTGGATAGAGTTCCCGCAGATAACCCTGCACAATTACATCTACTTTAAGTGTCATCATTTAAGACCATAAGCTTTTATAGTTTCCGGTGTGGGGATGCCATTGCTATCCCAACCGCGCTTTTCATAATATTCATCAAGCATCTTGTCGAGAATTTCTTTTTTAATGTAGCGTCCTTCATTAGGGCCGCTGGTTACCGGCTCTTCCATAAAGCGCCGCGGCGGGTAATCCCAGCTGCGGCCAAAGCCGTCGATATGCTTTACATTAAAAAGACGGGTCAGCTGCCAGATCTTCTCCGAAATAGCAAGCATTTCTGCCCAGGATAGTTTGCGCCCGGTAATCAGCTCAAAAACCTCTTCATAGTGAACTGTTTCAAAACCGATTTCCATTGTCTGCAAACGGCAGATACCGAGAGTATCATAGAGCGGCCTGCTGTGCTGCATTGAAATTACGTGATCTACCTTGCCTTCAGGCGAAGACACATCCATTTTACCGCCGGCTCCGGCTTTGATCAGTTCACTCACATCGGCATCCGACTGTGATATATCATAGCCAAGAGCCCAGGAACGGTTATGGTGAGCGCCGACATCTGCAGTCATATACGAAAGCATCATTCCCGGGGCATTACGGCATTCATAACCGGACCATTCCAACCCCTTAACATGGATGGCGTATTGCTCCGAACCACCGCCGAAAGCTGCTGAAGCCGGTTTAACCCCGCCGGCTAAAACCGCGCCGATACCTTCACAGGCAGCAATCTTTTCGAGCAGATAAACAACATCATCAAGACTGCCGAAGGAAATCGATCTTCCGATTTCAGCGGTGTTGATAACTCCTTTTTCAAAACACTCCATCGCAAAAGAAACAACCACCCCGGCTGAGATCGTATCAAGGCCAAGTTGATCGCAAACGTAGTTGGCGTAGGCTACTTCTTCAATCTCTTCAAGGCAGCAGCTGCCGCCAAGAGTGGCAATACTCTCATATTCAGGGCCTTCAACGTAGGCATTTCCAAGCGCGGTTTTGGCATAGCCGTATTTACCGCACGGAGTAGGGCAGCCGAAGCAACCCTTATCAGTAATCAGCAATTTATCTACAACTGCCTGCCCATTGATTTTGTTGTGAAATTCGGCAAATGAACTCTGGAAATTACGAGTGGGAAAAGCTCCAACTTCATTTACCCAGCTGGTAATACTGGCTGTGCCGTAAGGGGTCCAGGTCTTAAAGCCCGGCTTTGCAAAACAGACTTTATACATCGCTTCACCCTTTTGCTGAGCACCTTTCGCATTGTAAACCGGAATGGACCCGGTGCCGCGTACCGCCACCGCTTTAATGTTTTTCGAGCCGAGAACGGCAGCAACCCCGGTTCGTCCGGCCTGACGACCAAAATCATGCGATATACAGGCAAAGGCCACCTTGTTTTCACCTGCCGGGCCAATTGTGATAATCTGAAAGTCTTCACCGAGTCTCTCTTTAAGGATCTTCTCAGCGACCAGCGCTCCTTTCCCCTGCAGCGTTTCATCTTCAACGATTTCGATCTTATCATTATCAATAACAATTGTAGAAAGCTTCTCCGCCGCCCCCTCCAAAACGAGGCAGTCGTAACCGGCATACTTAAGAGCCGGTCCGAAATGGCCGCCCATGTTGCTGTCGCCGTAGCCGCCTGTTGCCGGTGACAACGTGCCGAAGTGGGTCTTGCCGCTGCCCGGCAGCAAGTGGCCACTTAAGGGCCCGGTAGCTATAACAACCAGGTTGGCGGGGCCAAGCGGGTCAGTACCCGGCTCTATAGAATCATAGAGCAGGCGGGCGACAAAACCCCTGCCTCCCAGGTACTGTTCTGCCAACTCAGGCGGTGTGTTTTCTGCAACCTGTTTTCCACTGCCAACATTAATTTTCAGTATTTTGCCGGCATAGCCATGTAACATTATCTTCTCCCCTTTCAACCCTGATCAGCCAGAACGGCATCCCGGGGACATAGTTCCACGCATTTACCGCAGCCGGTGCATTTGGCCGGATAGCCTGATTCCAAGACAACCATCACATCAAAGGGGCAGCTGTCCACACAAATTAAACACTGTGTACAGAGGTCATAGTCAATATCATACTCACTGTTGACTTCTTTGATCGCCTCTTCCGGACATTCCCCGGCACACACTCCACACTGGTTGCAATAAGCGATTTCATATTTCCCCGGATCCGGGAACAACCCCTTAATTTTAAGCAGCGCCTGTGAAGGTTGAACAGTACTAAAATTTTCGAGGGTACAAACCACCCGGCAGACATTGCAGCCGGAACAGCGGTCTTCCTTAACCTGTAATTTCATAATTATCCACCTTTTTTACTTGATCAGACTACCGCCGGTTCGACGATCAGCTCACCCTTTTTAAAACGATCAATGCTTAGAATATCGATCGGCAGGGTCGTCTCTCTGCCGGTAACGCACTGGGCAATAAGTTCACCGATCATCGGCGATAGCATAAAACCTTTACCGCAACCGAGAGCCAGGAAGTAACCTTCAACCTCGGGAACCGGGCCGAGAACAGGCTGCCCGTCAGGTGATATACCATAGTGACCGGCCCACTGACGAATTATATTGACATTTTTCATGATCGGAATCTGCTCAATTATTTTCTCCGACAGGTTCTTCAGAAACTGCCAGCTGCAGTTGTAATTGATTCCCTTCGGTTCGTCAGCATCACCGAAACCGATCAGCATCGAACCATTGACGACCTGCTGACAATATGTTTTATGATGAAAGTTCACCAACATGGGTTTTAAAAATGGTTCCAGCGGCTCAGTCACAACAATTTGATGCCTTTCCGGTTCAACCGGCAGTTCATGACCGAGCATCTGGCTGATAAATTTTGCATAAGGACCGGTGGCGTTAATTACAACCGGTGCAGAGATTTCACCTTGGTTGGTAATCACCTTTTCTATGCGGCCACCCTGAACTTGAAAGCCGGTCACTTCGGTATAGGTATTAAATTCAACACCCATCCGCTCCGCCGCCCGGAAATAAGCATCGGTTACCTTGAAGGGATTGGCCTGCCCGTCTTCCATGCAGATTGTTGAAGCGACAATCCGCTCCGTATTAATTGCCGGAACAATTTCTTTTACATCTTCAATTGAAAGAAACTGGACCGGAATTCCCAGTTTTTTATGCAGAATCAGGTTATTTTTAAGCATTGCCGCTTCAGCATCGGAATAGGTAACCATCATGTAGCCATTCTGAATAAATTCAACATCGCCGTCATAAGCAAGCTCTTCGTTCATCACTTCAAAGTGTTTTATACTATAACGGGATATGAGGCAATTCATCTCAGTGCCCCACTGCTGCCTGATACCGGCAGCACAGCGGCCGGTTGAACCGCCACAGATGTAGCCCTTCTCAAGCACAACTATTTTGTCCACACCAAACCTGGCCAAATTGTAAGCCGTGGAACAACCCAATGATCCGCCGCCGATAATAACAACATCAGCCGTTTTACGCATCCTGATCAACTCCTGCAATAGCGCCAAAATTAATGGGCTTTGTGGGTGGGCGAAAAGTCGCGAGATCGATTTCGGACGGATCTTTACCCGAAGCCCTGGCCAATTCCATCACCAGGTGGCGACGGCAGGTTCTTCCCTGGCATGCCCCCATGCCGATGCGCGAAATTCTCTTAATCTCATCAAAACTTCTATATCCCTTGTCAATCCAATCACGGATCTCTTCCACGCTCAAATCTTCACAGCGGCAGATTATCGTTTTCTCAGACATATCTATCAACCTTTCGTGCAAACCGCATTATAAAATAGCAGTTCCTAATCTTTAACCCTGATGCTGCGGATATCATCGGCCAATTCTTTCGGTACAGCAAGAGATATAATCATAGCCCCGTTTTTCTTCGCTGAAGGGCGAACCTTCACGACCTTAACAGGCGCAACCGGTTCTCCTGAGCGGTTTAGGCCCTGGACTGTACTTCCCTCATCCGGAACCGGCAGAAACTCCCACGGAATGGTCAGCAACGCTTCTTGCTCAGAATAGGTTTCATCGATGACAAAGATAGCCAACCCGGGGCAGGCACCGATACAGATACCGCAGCCATTACATTTATCGTAATCCATCTGCGGTAGATCGTTGATATCCTCAAAGGGTAAAAAACCGCCTCTTTTGCATGCTGAATAACAGGGGTCGCAGGGTATTTTCTGGAAACACTCAACAAGAACTACCGGCCCTTTAGCGAGCCGCTCTTTGGATGGTTTTATTACTGCCAGTTGTGCCGGGGTCGGAATACCGTTTTTCTCCAGGGTCAACTTGCCACCTCCCCGGCCAGTGACAACCTCTGCAGACCACTGCGGGTCTTTTCGCCCGTAGGGCCGCGCCGTAAATTGGCCAGTTCTTTTTGAGCCTCTGACAGTTTAACCGCATAACTATCCAGACCATGGCCCAGGTTTGCTGCAGCAGTCAGCCCGGCGATCGATCCTTCAACCATGGCAGAGCTGGCCTCTTCAATACCCCCTGCATCACCGGCCACAAAAACATTTTTGATCGAAGTTTCAAGGGTTTCGTTGCGCAGAGCTACATGACCACCAAACTCTGTTATGTAAACCATCTTGCAGCCAGCCTGGAAAAGAATTTCTGTCAGGGGGGTCAACCCAACAGCAATACAGAGCACATCAACCTCCAGCTCTTTTTCGCTGCCAGACACAGTCTGCCGGTTGTGATCAATCTCAGCAAAAGTAATCTTTTCAAGGCAGTCACGGCCATGAGCGGCTAATACGGTATGCGAAGTGTAAATCGGCACGCCCATTCGCCGCACCTTGGAAGCATGGACATGGTAAGCGCCAATATGCGGCATAGCTTCAATAATTGCCGGCACTTTAATGCCGGCCTGCAGCAGCTGGTAGCTGACAATAACGCCTATGTTACCGGCCCCAACCATGGCCACCCTTTCCCCGGGAACCACTCCGTGTACGTTCATCAGGGTCTGCACTGCTCCGGCACCATAAATACCGGGCAGATCACAGTTGGGAAACATGAGGGTATTTTCCTGGGCTCCCGCAGCAAGAATCAGCGCCTCCGGTTTTACTACAAAGAAGCGTTTATCCACTTCCAGGGCTATTGCTTTATCTTCGTAATAACCGAGGGCAGTAGTGTTACTTAAGACCCGGATATTGGGATGGTTTGTTACAGCCAGACTTAAGGTTTCGGCAATCTTGAATCCTCTTTCAGAGGCATACTGTTCCTTAGAACCGAAAAACATGTGGGTCTGCTTGATAAGCTGCCCCCCCAAATGAGGGTCGCGCTCAACCAGGGTAGCTCTGGCGCCCTGGTCTGCAGCACTTAGTGCCGCCTTCAACCCGGCCGGACCACCGCCGATGATCAGAATGTCTGTGTTATCGATCGAGCTCACCTCCGATTTTACCCCTGCCCTGCTGTGTTTCGACTATCATATTCTCCCTCAAAGGTTCAACACAGGTGCGCACATTCGGCACACCGTTAACCCG
>JAHYJM010000114.1 GCA_019428945.1 Bacillota bacterium
CGTTCCCATACCGAACACGGCAGTTAAGCCCTCCAGCGCCGATGGTACTCGGGGCGCGAGCCCCCGGGAGAGTAGGTCCCCGCCAGAAAATATTTTAAAACAGGCCTCCCTTTGAACAGGGAGGCCTGACTATGTACCCTTTGCTAAGGGGCGGAGAAACTTATTTAAATCTTTAAGAGGAAAAGTGGATTATATATAGAATATTGGTTGACATAGCCTCACTTTTACGATTATAATTTAGTATCATCTGATTAAGTGTAAATAAAATCCATATGCGCAAGCATATAGCCTCTCAAACAGAAATATTAAATATGAAAGTAATAAAATTATTTTCACGTACTTTATTATGAAGGGGGTGAGCAGAAAATAATTAGGGTTTTAGTTTGTTTGTTTCATCAATACAGTAATGAAGTAATAAATTAAGGGGGGTTATTAATTGAAGAGTAAGTTATTTGTATTGTTATTAATTGGTATTATGGCTATAACATTTGTCGCTGGTTGTGGTGGGGCTGATGACGACGGAGCAGTCAATGGTGGTAATGGTGATCTTGAAACATATACTATCGTCGGACTTTTCCCGCTTACCGGAGTTCTCAGTACCTTTGGTGAAAACAGCTCTGAAGTAGCAAAACTTGCTGCCAGTGATGTTAATGAATGGCTTGAAGCAGAAGGTAAAAATTGGCGTCTGAGACTGGAAGTTGACGATACAGCAACTGAAGGTCCGGTTGGCCTGACCAAGATGCAGAGCTGGTATGGTGAAGGTGTTGAGTTCTTTGCCGGCCCACAGGCTAGTGGTGTTGCCCAGGAATTACTGGCATTCGCCAATGCAAACCAGATTCTTTACATTTCTCCTTCGTCAACATCTCCTGCTCTTGGTATCGCAGATGACTGGCTTTTCCGTTTCTGCACAGATGATACCATTCAGGGACCTGCTATCGGCGCCGCCATTAAGGCATCGGGAGCAGAACATGTAATATTTGGCTGGCGTGGTGATACCTGGGGCGACGGTCTTCAGGGCGCAGCAGCTGCATCAGCAGCTGAGCTGGGTATTGCTATTGACAGTAACCTGCTTCGTTATGACCCTCTTCAGGAAGCTTTTACCTCTGAAGCGGCACTTCTTGATGGCTATGTATCCGATGCTGTAGCCAGTGGCGTAGCGCTGGATAAAATTGTTTTTAACGTAATTGGTTTTGAAGAAGTTGTTCCTTTTATGGTTGAAGCATCAAAATATCCGCAGCTGAGACAGATTAAATGGATCGGCAGTGACGGAACTGCATTTTCCGAAGCTCTGCTCCAGACTCCGGAAGCAGCTCAGTTTGCTTATGATGTAAAATTCATCAACTCGATGAACAAGCCTGCAGAATTAACAACTGAGTCGAACTTCGACCATGTCAGGGATCACATTCAGCAATTACTTGGTCGTGAAACTGATGCTTACTCATATAATACATATGATATTATATGGGCTTTAGCAATGAGCTTTGATCAGGTTGGTTACGATTCTGTAGCGGTTAAAGAAGTACTGCCGGAAGTTACAAAAGAATGGTCAGCAGTTTATGGAGCAAGCGGTTACATCGAGCTCAATGAGTTTGGTGACCGTGCCTTTGCCGACTACAACTATGTAATGCTTACAGAAGGTCTTGATGACTGGACCATCCCCGGTTATTTCAATGGGATGACCAAAGAGATTACCTGGGAAACTCCAGTTTACTAGAAGCGGTTATTAAATTTACTTGAAAACGGGGGTCGGGTATTCTCCGGCCCCCATTTAAGGTGGTGTGCAAGTGGGTAACATGCTCATAGCTGAAAATGTCACCAAAGCCTTTGAGGGTTTGGTTGCTGTAAACAGCGTTAATATTAAAGTAAAAGAGAATACGTTCACCATGTTAATCGGCCCCAATGGTTGCGGTAAAACAACATTGATTAATTGTTGCACCGGCATTCTGAAACCAACTTCAGGCCGGGTTTTTTTTGGTGATATTGATATAACCGGCTGGAAGCCTCACGAAATTTATCAAGTCGGGTTTGTAAGGAGTTTTCAAATTCCACTTCCATTTATAGGGTTAACTGTTATAGACAATGTTCTTGGTGCGATGCGTAATCCCGGTGAATCGCCTCTTTTGGCTCCTTCAGTTAGCAGATGGGCAGATGTTGAAGAAAAAAATATGGCTCATGCCATGGATATTCTGGCCAAGGTAGGTTTAGAAAAACACTGGGATTTACCCAGCAGTTCCCTTGGCGCGGCGCAGTTGAAAATGCTCGAAGTTGCCAAAGGGCTTTCTTCCGGAGCTAAGCTGATAGCCTTAGATGAACCTATCGGTGGGGTAGACCCGGCCTCTGCGCATGAAATTCTATCACATGTTTCAAAACTCAAAGATGAAGGTCTTACCTTTTTGGTAGTCGAACATAGAATTGATATCGCCGCTCCCTTTGCCGACTACATCTACGCAATGGAGCTTGGGAGCCTCATTTCTGAAGGAACTCCCGATGAAGTACTGAACGATCCAAAGGTTATTGAAGTTTACCTTGGTAAGGGGGTTGAACAATGCTAACAGTCAGCAATCTCAGCTCCGGTTACGGCAAGCTCAAGGTTCTTTACGATTTGAGTATTGATGTCCCCGAAAAAGAACTTACTGTTGTTGTTGGTCCCAATGGAGCCGGCAAAACCACCCTCTTATGCAGTATTATGAATATAGCCAATGTTTTTTCCGGGGAAATTTTACTTCAGGACAGCTCAATCAAAGGAATACCAACTCATAATCTGGCCCAAAAAGGTATTTCCTATGTGCCACAGATGGGTAATGTATTTGCAGAACTTACAGTGATGGACAACCTCCATATGGCCGGTTACATGCTCAGTAAATCTGAAGCAAAGGATAAAGCTGAACAGATGACCGAGATATTCCCGGTTTTGAAAAAATTTATCCATCGACTCGCTGGGACTTTAAGCGGTGGTGAGCGCAGAATGCTGGCAATTGCCATGGGCTTGATGAAAAATCCTAAGTTAATGCTTTTGGATGAGCTTAGTACTGACCTCGCTCCAATCATTGCTGAAAGAGTGATGATGGAGGTTGCCAGAATGAGAGATGAACTGGGTATTACTATTTTAATGGTTGAACAGATGGCAAAAAGAGCGCTTGAGATAGGTGATACGGCATACCTTTTAGTCAGCGGTGAAGTAAAATACAGCGGTGACGCTAGTGCCTTACTCCATGAACCGGAACTTTGTTCCATGTATTTAGGCATCAAACATTCATCGGATAAGGGTAAAGAATTTGAACTTTCGGTTATGGATGAAGGGAGTGAGGACAACTAATGGCACCTTGGTTATCAAGTGGTTTAGTTTATGCCAGCGGCCTTGCCTTAACAGCAGGCAGTGTCACTCTACTGTATATTGTAACCCGTACTTTTAACTTTGCCGTTGCCAGTATGGCCACGATAGGCTTTTATACTGTATACACTGGTGTCACTTTGTTTGGTGGATTGCCTTATCAGTATTATCCTTTTGCTTTTATAGTCGGTTCTATTACCGGATTTATCTGTTATTATGGTTTGAACAGGCCTTTGTTAAGACGACAGGCGATTGAAACTACCCTGATGATGTCTACGCTTGGTTATGACCTGATCCTCTTATCAATGATTCAGATGTATGCAGACTTTCTTACACATACATACAAAATCTTCCCCAGAAGAGTTACTATGAGCTTGTTTGATTTTGAGCTCTTTGGTGACCGGGCTGCAGCTTTTATATTACCGGTTATCGCAATCGGTTTTCTGACAATTCTTCACATCTTTCTTACCAAGACCAAGTTTGGTGTTGCGATGAGAGCCACGATTGAAAATCCAATATTAGCCGGCGCTTCGGGTATTAACTCCGATCGCGTATACCTGGTTTCCTGGATTATAGGTGGTGGCATGGCTGCTCTCGGCGGCTCTTTTATGGCTATGGCAATGACCGGAACACCGGTTATGGGTATGTATACCATTCCCCTAATGTTTGCGGGCGCTATTCTCGGCGGCCTTGGCAGTATCTATGGTGGTATTTTAGGCGGTTTGGTAATTGGTCTGACAGAGTATGCCGGAGTTTTCCTGCTTTCGCAGCAATTTGGTCCGTGGGTTCTTGGTTACCGGATGGGCATACCGCTGTTTATCATGGCTGCTACACTGCTGGTATTCCCCCGGGGCTTATCTGGTATACCCCTATTGAAAATAATTAAAAACTTCGCCGAGCAAAAGAGAGGTGCAAGAGCATGACCACTCAAAATGGTATTTCAGATAAATTTAAAAACATTTTGCTTCGCAGGGAACTGCACGTAGGCATAATAATTGCTGCATTGCTCGCTTTCCTTTATGCTAGCCGGGGGATAAATATAATCCTGACCATCTTAATTCAGGTTACTATATTTGCAATAATTACAATGAGCCTAAACCTGGAATCGGGTTATACCGGCATACCGCAGTTTGGTCGTGTTGCAGCTGTAATTGCCGGAGCTTTTGCCGTCGGGGGTATCCCAGGCCGTATCATGGCTTCATTTATGGGGTTACCTTCCGGGCGCGAGTATACCCTTGATACAGTTAACTTTAAAGTTGTTCCGGAAATAAACAATTTATTAGCCAGCAGCTGGCTGATGTCATTAGGATTTCTGATAATGTGCATAGTGATTGCCGGCGCTTCTGGTGCTATAATTGGCTGGCTGATTTCAAGGCCTGCAATCCGGCTTAAGGAAGCTTACCTTGGAATCTCCATGTTGGCAATCGGGGACTTTTTCATGTGGGTAGGACACAACTGGAACCTACTCGTTGGTGGAAGCACACCGGCTAACGTCCCTGATCCTTTCCGTATATTTGGAGCAGCGCGTTTCAATGTTATCGTCCCGGTCTTTTTCGTTATAGCGATCATAATATTTATTTACCTGAATAAATTGACCAGATCGCCTTTTGGGCGTAACCTGAGGATGCTTAGAGATAATGAATTATCGGCGAATGCCGCTGGATTGAATATCGTTAAAGTAAGAACCCAGAGTTTAGTTATCGGGGCCTGTATTGCCGCTATCGGTGGTGGTCTCTATGTACTTTATACCGGATCTGTGGCTGCGATCGGGATGACGAGACTGACCTTTACGTTCTGGCCCTGGGCTTATATGATGCTCGGCGGTGTCGGCAGTAACGTTGGGGTCTTCATGGGTGTATTTTTACTGACCATATTAAGAACAATGATTATCATATTCCGTTCTCAATGGTTTGGTTTTCTTTTAGCGGTTGGAATTGATCCCCTATGGCTTGAGTTTACCCTGCTGGGTGCTGTAATAATCATAGTTATTCTGTTCCTGCCGCATGGTCTTGTTCCTGAAAAAGTGGAAGCAATGCTTCCGGCTAACAGAGTTAAGAAAGTTATGGCCCAAAGAGAGCTCTAAATTATAACCTGACGCAGACAAAGAAGGCTGTCCTTAAATACCTGGGACAGCCTTCTTAGGTAAAATATTTTAAATTGCGGTGGTTGAAAAACAGTTTGCACAGGAGTTAATTATTTGTAGTATGTTAAATAGCGGCGGGCCGTTTTGTTGTGTATTTTCTGTTTGTGTGAATGTTTCTGACCGTAACAGCAGTCAGGACTACTACACCGCCAATTACTGCCCAAACACCAGGAGTTTCACCGATTATAAGCAATACCCAGATTGGGTTCAGGATCGGTTCTATAGTCTGAGCCAGAACGGCATCCAATGCGGCTATATACTTAATTGCGCTGCAATACAAGATAAAGGAGAGTCCTATTTGTATTGTGCCCATGTATAAAAGAGGTAACCAATCAC
>JAHYJM010000115.1 GCA_019428945.1 Bacillota bacterium
TTCACGTTCGCCGGCATATTTAACTGCATATTCCATTGCCGCCCGCGCCACACCAACAGCAGAAGCACCCACTCCCGGTCTTGAATGGTTAAAAGTCTGCATTATTATCTTGAAACCCTGCCCCTCTGAACCGATCCTGTTCTCAGCAGGAACAAAGACATTATCAAATATGACATCAGTTGTATTTGCAGCGCGCTGCCCCATTTTATCCTCTTTTTTGCCTACCGATACCCCTTCAGTATCACGCGGAACCAGGAAAGCGGTTATGCCCCTGTGGCCGAGCGAACGATCGACTGAGGCAAAAACAATATAGTAGTCGGCAACCCCGCCGTTTGTTATAAAAGTTTTGTTTCCACAAATTGTGTAACCACCCTTTTCTGCTTTGGCGGTTGTGCAGATTGCTGAAACATCTGAACCTGCGCCGGGCTCGGTTACACAAAGGGCCATCTTTTTATCTTCACTGCAGATCTTTGCCAGGTAAGTTTTCTTTTGCTTCTCGCTGCCAAAATAAACAAGCGGTATCGCCGCCAGGCTGTTTATGGCAATACAGCTGCCAATACCGGCGCAGCCGGCTGAAAGTTCTTCCGCTATCAACAGTTGATCAAGTGCATCAAGCCCCTCGCCTCCGTATTCTTGCGGCACCGGACCGTAAACCAGCCCTGTTTCAAAAGCTTTTGCTACTATCTCTTCAGGGTATTCCCCGCTGCGATCATACTCTGACGCTTTAGGCAATATCTCTGCCTGGGCAAATTCACGGGCCATTTTACGGATCGCCTGCTGCTCCTCGCTTAAAGAAAAATCAATCACAACCGCCCACCTCCATTTTCTTTTACTGATGCAACTATTAAATCATTAAACTGACTATATTGTAAAGTCAAAATATTAACTACGGCACAAATTAAGAAGCAATAACTCAAATATGTGTCTGACACCTTTTTGAGTTATTTTTGGTTGTACGAAAAAACCCCCTGTCTATTTTGACAGGGGGTTTATCTATAGCAATCCGGTCTAAAACCGGAGATTGGCGTTTCTTACATCATTGGCATTCCGCCGCCCATTCCTCCGGGCATTCCGCCGCCCATGCCGCCTTCTTTTTCAGGAATGTCGGTAACCACAGCTTCTGTAGTCAGGAAGAGGGCCGAGATGCTGGCCGCATTCTGAATAGCAGAGCGGGCTACTTTTGCCGGGTCAACAATACCGGCTTTCATCATATCTTCGAACTTGTCGGTTGCCGCATTAAAGCCGGTGCCTTTATCCATCGACTTAAGCTTTTCTACAACTACGGAACCTTCGGCTCCGGCATTGTCGGCAATGACACGAACGGGATCTTCGAGTGCGCGCTTGACAATCATCATTCCAGTTGCTGCATCGCCTTCCAGTTCGCTTTCAAGCTGAGCAAATCCGTCTGCAACAAGCAGGTAAGCGATTCCGCCACCGGGAACAATACCTTCTTCTACTGCAGCACGGGTTGCCGAAAGGGCGTCTTCGATACGCAGCTTTTTCTCTTTCATTTCAGTTTCAGTTGCAGCGCCAACCTCGATTACTGCTACTCCGCCGGCAAGCTTGGCCAGGCGCTCCTGCAGTTTTTCGCGATCAAAATCGCTGGTTGTATCTTCAATCTGCACCCGAAGCTGTGAAATCCGCTTCTTGATATCTTCAGTATCGCCGGCGCCATCAACAATAACGGTCTCTTCTTTGCTGATCCGAACCTGGCGGGCGTGACCGAGCATGTCAAGTTCAACATTTTTCATTTCAATGCCGAGATCTTCTGATACTACTTTACCGCCGGTTAATACAGCGATATCTTCAAGCATTGCTTTGCGGCGATCGCCGAAGCCGGGAGCTTTAACGGCAACACAGGTAAAAGTTCCGCGCAGTTTATTAACAACCAAAGTTGCCAGCGCTTCGCCTTCAACATCTTCTCCGATTAAGAGAAGCTGCTTACCCTTCTGGACAATCTTCTCCAGCAGCGGCAACAGATCGTGAATGTTGCTTACTTTGCGATCTGTTAAGAGAATAAAAGGATCTTCAAGAATAGCTTCCATTTTTTCTGTGTCTGTTACCATGTAGGGGGAAATATAACCGCGGTCGAACTGCATTCCTTCAACAACTTTAAGGTCAGTAGTGAAACCTTTTGATTCTTCAACGGTGATTACACCGTCCTTGCCCACTTTTTCCATCGCTTCGGCAATCAGTTCGCCGATCGTTTCATCGCTTGCAGAAATTGCGGCAACCTGGGAAATATCTTCCTTGGTTTCAACAGGTTTGCTCATTTTCTCAAGCTCTGTAAGGGCAACAGCAACTGCTTTTTCAATACCGCGCTTCATGATCATCGGGTTGGCTCCGGCTGCAACATTTTTCAGTCCGTCGCGGATAATCGCCTGGGCCAAAAGGGTAGCTGTGGTGGTGCCGTCACCGGCGATATCGTTGGTCTTGGTAGCCACCTCTTTAACAAGCTGGGCACCCATATTCTCAAAAGGATCTTCTAATTCAATTTCGCGGGCGATGGTAACACCATCATTGGTAATCTGGGGAGAACCGAATTTCTTGTCTAAAACGACGTTGCGGCCTTTGGGGCCTAGTGTTGCGGTTACAGTATTTGCCAGGGCGTTTACGCCTCTTTCCAGCGCTCGCCGGGCTTCTTCATTGTAAATTATCTGTTTTGCCATAACAAAAAACCTCCTTCTTTATTCTATTTACGTAATTATTGAATCAGTGCCAGAATATCGTCCTGACGTAATATCAAATACTCATCGCTTTTTACTTTTACTTCAGTTCCGGCATAGCGGGAAAAGATAACTTTATCCCCTACCTTTACTTCCATTTCAACCTTTGTCCCATTGTCAAGCACTTTGCCGGTTCCAACAGCCATTACTTCGCCTTCCTGTGGCTTCTCTTTTGCTTTGTCGGGAAGAACAATACCACTGGCGGTCTTTTCTTCCGCCTCCAAAACCTTTACAACAACTCTGTCTGATAACGGTTTGAGGTTCATATAACCTGCCTCCTTAGATAATGATATTTAATTAGCAGCACTCTAACCAAGTGAGTGCTAACGATTCCACTGCTAATATTACTGTAAACCCTCTGGTCGGGCAAACAGAAAAGCAGGCCGTTAGAGGGCCTGCTGAACTATTAGAGTTTAATAGCTGCTTATTTCTCGTTATATCTCTCTATTACACCCTCTTCCGTTAAATTAACGTCAAAGGGCTGCAAACTGCTCTTTTTAGCCAGGAATAATCGGAGCAGCGGATATTTTAATTCTCAGAAGCATCCAAGCTGACAGCTGACAATTTTAATGCCCGTTTCATTACAAATCTTACCGACTTCGGCTACAGGCACTTTAACTTCTGAAGCTATTGCAAAAGCTTTGCTGCACGGCAGCTTAAGCCCTTCCGCTTCAAATAGAATCCGCTCATGAACTTCTTTTACCTTTTCCTGTTCTAAATCCATTTCGAAAACCTCCTTACTGATTAATTCATTATTTTGATGCATAACTATACCTCAAATTTAATCATAAATATATGATCTCGCCCTGAATTGATCCTTTCGTAATTCTCAACCGGCCGATTGAAGGTCTTGCCACCCGCCGCGGATCTGTAGCCGAACCGGGGTTAAAAAATAAAGTACCCTCGTGAGACCTGTTCAGTGGTTCATGCAGGTGTCCGAAAACTATTGCCTGAGGCTGAAGGGGAAGGAACAACTTCTGCACCTGATCAAAACTAACCCTCCGCCCGGCAATATCACCATGAAGAAGTCCTATAGCCAGTTGGCCGATCCTGATTAACTTAAGTTTCCCCAGCTTGCGCTGCAGCCAGAATGAATCCATATTGCCTGCCACAGCCTCTACAGGAGCCAAAGCTGAGAGTTCAATCATCACCTTCTCATCGACAAGGTCACCGGCATGCAAAATTAACTGAACATCTTTAAACTCACGAAATATTTCCGGTGGCAGATAGCGGGCTCTGGCCGGTATATGAGTGTCTGATATAACCCCTATCTCAGTAATTTCGCTGCCGTAATCTACCGTTCTAATCTTATTTGTCAACCTGTTATCACCCGCCTCTTCTATCATATCACTTTTCTGCAGTTAATAAAGAGTTAAATATGATTTAAGGTCGATCCCTAAACAGAGATCATTAAGCTGAAATGGTGCCGGTGAAATAATTAATAAATTATTTGGGCTTGTAAAGGAAGATTGGCCGCTGTGGCGAATTTACAGGGAGTTATGCTGAATGGCTTAAATATACTTAACCGGAGCTGCCTGTCAAGTATAAACAGTAACTGATAGCGGAGGACTAACGTGATTACAAGAATTTTAAAAGGAATTTTTATCGGAACTGCCCTGGTCCTGCCCGGACTCAGCGCCGGCACTGTAATCTTAATCATGGGTTTTTACCGTTCATTTATAGAAGATCTCTCCAGTCTGCGTCTTAAGCCTTACCTGCCCATTTTCGCCGGTGCCGCAGTGGGAGTTATCATCTCCGTTTTTGCTGTAAGCTATCTGCTTGAAAGGTTCAACAGCATCATTATGGCTTTTATCCTGGGTATGCTGGTTGCTTCTATACCGGCGGTCGTTAATTACCACCGCGGCAGCAAGGTTAAACTTTTACCCTTTCTTTTCGCAGCTGCCGGATTTATAGTTACCTGGTATATTGTGTGCGACCCCAGCAACACCTTTACCGTGCTGCCGCCTGGCGGCAATTTTCACTTTTTCCTTGGGGGAGCGCTTTCAAGCGCTACAATGCTGCTCCCGGGTGTATCGGGTAGCTCAGTCTTGATAATTATGAATCTTTATGATGAAGTAATCTATGCGATCAGCAACCTGCAGTGGATCAGACTGCTGTTTCTTGCCCTTGGCTTCATTGTCGGACTTTTTGGGTTGGCAAGGATTCTCTCCGCCCTTTACAGGCGTTACCAGGCAGAGATCTCTTTTTTGCTCGGAGGTCTCATCTTGGGCTCTACCCGGGCCTTGCTGCCTCTCTCCTTCAACTTAACCTTTATCTTCTTTGCCCTGACCGGGGCTGTCCTGGTGCTCTATCTCACCCGCAGAAGAATTGGCATAATCAGTTAAAGTAAAGCTCAGGCTGTGAACCACTCGATCATTTTCTGCAGGCCCTCTTCAAGTGAACCCTGGGGCATGAAACCAAGTTCGCCCCGCGCCCTGGCCGTGTCTGCATATGTGTGCGGGGGATCGCCTGCCTGCACAGGTTCATGGCGAACCTTCACTTTTTTCCCGCTAAGATGCCCGAGAATTTCGAGGACACCATTTACGCTGATCCGGCTGCCACCGCCAATATTGTAAACCCGGCCGCAAACTCCTCTAGATGCCGCTGCTGCCAGGTTGGCGTTTACTATATCGTCAATAAAGGTGAAATCACGGGTCTGCTCGCCATTACCGTAAATAACCAGCTCTTCACCGGCCAGAATTGCCCGGATGAATCGGTTAAATGCCATGTCCGGCCTCTGCCCCGGACCGTAAACTGTAAAATAGCGCAGGCTGACAGAAGGCACATTGAAGTTTTGATGGTAAAGGTTACACAGATGCTCAGCAGCCAACTTTGTAACTCCGTAAGGCGACATCGGTTTTGGCAGATCGGCCTCGTTCATGGGCAGCTTATCGCTATTTCCATACACAGAAGATGAAGAGGCATAGACAAACCGCTGCAGTTTCACCCGCCTGGCCCACTCAAGCAGCCGCTGCGTTCCCAGAACATTGTGGTGGGTGTAGTGAGCAAATTCCCCGCCCCAGCTTGCTCTCACCCCTGCCT
>JAHYJM010000116.1 GCA_019428945.1 Bacillota bacterium
CCGCCACCTGTCCCGAAGACGGGATAGTCTTTTATAATTTTTAATGAATCACGAAAAAATTCAAAACGTAAATCTACACTTCTATCCTGGATAACCAACCTGTTATATAGCCTTTCGGGTAGAACACGATTCAACGCAAAATTAAGCTGTATCTCTTGATCTGCCCCTTTTAATACTACATCACGCACGTAAAAAGAAGTGCCGGGATACTCATTATAAAGGATAACCTCAAACCAGGTTGTTTCCTCACCTGTTGTAAAATTTAAATCAAACTGTTCCCAACCTTTTGTTGCATTGCCTTCATACTTAAACAGCGGAACTCTCCGTCGCCCATAGTTATTTCCAATTATTTTAACTCCCCAGACATAGCCAGGCTCCTCGCCCGTATCCAAAGTATATTTTGCGGCATTTACATCCATATTAAGCAGATAAGTTTCCTGTGGATTTACATCACTTATAAGTTGCCTATATGATTGTTCCTTTATTGATTCATCATAATCAAGATTTAAATGAAGAGGAGCCGATAAAGGGATTAACATCAGAAGAGTTAAGCCGGTAATAATAAATGCAGCGATAGTACCGCTTATAACAAAACGTTTCTTACGATTGCTGGATATGAAATATTCTGATCCCCGTCCTAATATCATAGCAATGATTATAGATATGATTATTGGTAGCCAGGCCCATGCCGGAGAATCTGAACGAAAGAAAGAATCAGCAGCAAATGCTGCTGGTATTGCTGGTATAGAAGTTGACAACAGGTATAAAAATACATGAACTCTATTCCCTGATGGGGAGATAACAACCATAAGTATTCCAAGAAAGGGCAGCAACAGCCATGCTCCTCTGGAAAACGTTAAAATAACTGCTATCAACATTAATGGAGCCGGGGCAAGGTACAATAACTTAATTTTATCTCTGGCCAGAGGGGCAAGCGACAATGTAAGAAAGTAAGAAGCCATAAGATAGGCGGCAGCAGTATTGGCATAACCCATCGGAGAAGCGATACGGTTAGATGTGTAAGCTCCAACGAAATCCCAGTGACCGGCTGCAACACCAAGACTGGCAACTGTTACTATAGTGGCTGCAGCGAACAAAAGATGCAAAACTATATTCAGCCCGGGTGGGATCTCATTACTTTCTTTATCTTCATCTTGCGTGGAATCTTTTTTAAAAGAGAAATACCAGTATCGGCAAATATCTGTAACCACAAGATATATAACAATGTAAGAAGCAATTTTTAATACTTCTTCCAATGCATCCCGTTTGTGCACAGCAAAGCCAAAGAAGGAAATCAGGTAAGCAATTAGCAGTACTGCCAGGCAGATATCAAGCGGAGTGCTGATCAAGCGCCCATCATAATTGATTGTACGAAAAAGTCCCCAAACAATGAGCAGGCCAAATATAATAGCATTTGCTACCAAGAGTTCCTGAGGGAAAAAGAGTCCCCGGTAAAAAGGGCTGATAAATAATATGAGTGAAACAATAACCAGCATCAGACATAATAGCACCCTGTTTGCTATATTTTTTTTATTTCTTAGATTAACAAAATCAGCAAATACCGCTTTTTTTGTGATTAATTCACTAAGGTGTCTGCTGCTGTTTTTTTCTTTTGTCTTCTTCTTGATACTTTTTTTTGACAAAGGATTTCCCCCAATCAAATGCTACTTAATTCTACAACATTACCACTCATCCTGCCACATTAAACAGACCCCCGGCTGCAGTAAGCATGCCGCCGGGGGTTAACTGTGAATATATGTGTTTGAATAAAAAACTTAACAATATTTTACATTACTGATACTTCCAAAATAATTTCTGCAGTTTAATTGACTAATCCTGAAATATATCATCAGGAACATTGCCCTGATAGGTATTGTCATCCGGACTGTTAAGTTGCAGAGACGCTCCTTCGGTAGCATGTATCGCTCCGCCCTCGTTTGCTCTGTTACCTTCAAAGGTATTGCCATAGACAGAAACAATCGCGTCAAGTATAGCGTAAATTGCCCCGCCATCACGCCTAGCTTCATTGTCACGAAACATGTTACCTTCAATCACAGGGCTGGAATTAATAATCAGCATAGCTGCTCCATTTCGCTCAACAAAATTACCACTGACATCATTATCAATTATTTCCGGAGTGGAAAGTTCGTTGACAATAATACCTCCGCCAAGACGCGCCCGGTTATCAGAAATTGTATTGCCTTCAACTATTGGAGCAGATGAAAAGTAAATTGAAACTCCGCCACCGTCATCAGCACTGTTACCAACAATGATATTATCTTCGAGGAGTGGAGAGGATTCCACGAATATGGCTATCCCGCCGCCAGAACCTCCGGCTTCGTTGTCGGTTATGGTATTACCAGTCAGTGTTGGTGAAGAACTCACCATAAAGAGCCCTCCGCCATTCTGAACAGCCCGGTTATTATTTACGGTGTTGTTTCTAATTTCAGGATTTGCATCCAGCAGTGAAAATGCTGCCCCGTTTTCAGACCTGTTTCCGTTAATGCTGTTGCCTTCAATTAGAAGGGGTGAATCAGCATCGCCATTTATGGCGATTCCACCACCACTGCGGCCAGCATTATTATTGGTAATTTCATTTTCCGTTACAGCAGCGGCTGAGTCAACGAGGAACATACCCCCGCCGCCGCCAGTGGAAATATTGTCTTTGACGGTATTTCCAGTAATAACAGGTGCTGAAGCGTAAACCAGGATGCCTCCACCGCGCTCAGCAACATTGTTTTCTATGACGTTCTTGGTAATTGTCGGTGCGCTGCCGTTTAAAACTATAATCCCCCCGCCGTAAAGTGAAGGGATCTCCTGCATTTCACCTTCAATCATGAACGCCAGGACTTCAGAGCTTCCACTGCCACCTACGATAGTGAAACCGGTTAAAACAGCAGAACTGTTTTCTCCACTTTTAAAAGAAACTACTGAATTAACACCTCCGGCATCGATTACCGTCTGTTCAACAATTTCAGGATCATCTGGATCGGCGCTTCTAAGAGTAATATTCTTACCCATAAAATCGATGCTTTCTCTATACGTGCCCGGTCTGACGACAATTATATCTCCATCTTCAGCCGCATCAATTGCTTCCTGGATAGTGGCATATTCATCAGGAACGGTTATGGCCCCTTCCACTACTACAGATTCTCCGCCACAGGCAGAAAGCAAAACTGCCAAGACTACGAGTAATACTGCAAACACTGATAAATATAAAGGATGCTTACGCTTACTTCTCTTCATGCAAAAACCTCCATTCAGCCTTTATGCTTCCTTTATGACAAAGGTTTTCAGGCTAGACCTGGTGCCCGAAAACCCTTACCTGGTGGACGTGAGGGGATTCGAACCCCTGACCTCTTGAATGCGAGCCAAGTGCTCTCCCAGCTGAGCTACACGCCCATGCAACGGTATTATAGCAAATAGACCTCTATTAAGCAAGATTAGTGGGAATGCCTTTTGGTTCCCCGGATCAGAACTATTTTGTCATTTTGCTTATCATAAACTAAAATAGATGCGGCCAAACATGTTACAGCGTGACCACCCGTAAATCTTTTTTGATCGATTATTCTACAGTGGAATAGCGATCCAAATGGTACCTTCCGGCTCTATGCCTTATGCTCAATTTCGATTACACATTCATTTTTAATTTTTCCAACCAGAAACTGAAGCGCATCGATAACATGGGATCTGATATCACCGCCAATGAGGACAAGCATAATATCATCCCCAACCTCAAGTAAACCTTCATTGAGCCAGACTTTAATATAGAAGATACCGTCCATCTTGTACGTTTCCGCAATCACCTGATCAACTTTAGCTGCATCATAATTAAATTCCAGAGTTTTTACTGATGAGCCATCATCAATCCCCTGGCGAACCTGCGCTTTTGGCGTTTCACGGACAACACCGTTATGGACTAAGAACATGCCTGTTTTTGAGGCAACAGGGTCGGATTTTGCTTCCTTCAGCCAACAATCAATGGATGGGGTTGTTATTTGCTCCTCATGAATCATTATAATCCTCTCCCATCAATATCATTATTGTTTCCTTACAAAGTCAGTGAGCATCACAATCCGCATTGCTTTTATGGCTATAGATCCTGCTTAAATGCTGAAACCCCCTGGAATCAAGGGGTTTGTCTTTTAGCAAAATTATAATTTTAATTGGTGGAGGCGGCGGGAATCGAACCCGCGTCCGAAGGCCCAGCAACAGAAGCATCTACAAGCTTAGTTCCGGATTTGAGTGTCGCGCCTCAGGCTCCCCGAAACAGGATCCATTGACGCCAGCCTCATTAGGTTTCCCGTAAAAATGGCGAGACAACCATTTTGACAGTAGGCCGGATTAGTGACACCCCTGATCTTTCCCCCGGCCGGGGAAAGGAGGGATGCGCTACTTTAGATTAAGCAGCGAGTGCGTAATTCGGTTTGGCGTTTATAGCCGTTTCCGTTTTATTAACCAGGTCACGGTCCTGGACCTGCAGCTTCTGCCTCAAAAACCCCCGTCGAATCCTAACGCCCCCAAGCTTTGGTGTGACTTTTGTTTAAACCCTTTGCTTATCCCTGAATGCCCGCTCCATTTCCCTGTTGCTGTCACGCTCGGCAATGTCACGGCGCTTGTCATAGAGCTTTTTGCCACGGGCCAGGCCTAACTCAAGTTTAACCCGCCCTCTGGTCAAATATATTTTTAAAGGGATCAGTGAATAACCCTTTTCTTTTATTTTACCGTACAACCGCGATATCTCTATCTTGTGCATTAACAGTTTACGCACACGCAGCGGATCGTGATTAAAACGGTTGCCCTGTTCATAAGGGCTTATATGCATATTATACAGGAAAAGCTCGTTATTTTCAATTCTGGCATAGCTATCCTTGAGATTCACTCGTGCATTCCGGATAGATTTAACCTCCGTGCCGGTAAGGACGATACCCGCTTCATAAGTTTCTTCTATGTGATAGTCATGCCGCGCTTTGCGGTTGGTGCTGATAACCTTGCCCATTATTCCCTACTCCATGTAAACCGTGACAGGGGGACGGGGCCTTTGTCACAGTTCTTAAATTATAAAGCTTTCGAGTTCCCTTTGCCTGAGAAAAAGTGTGACAAAGGCCCCGTCCCCCTGTCACGGTATTATCAACTAAAGTTTAAAAGGGCTGCCCCATTTTTCGCTAAAAACTATTTCGCCAATATCCTTGCGTGGGCGGACTGAAGGCTGTTTTTCCGGATAACCAAGCGGCGACAGAGCAACTATTCTGTAGCTGTCCGGTACTTCACAGGCTTTCCGCGCCACTTCTTCATCAAACCAGGCTACCCAGCAGGTTCCAAGTCCCTCATTATGTGCTGCCAGCATCAACTGCTGCATTGCCAATCCGGAATCAAGCAGGTAATAATCCTTATCATCCTGATCTCCCGATTCTTTCGGATCGGCACAGAGAACAAGCACCAGGGGAGCGGTTTCGCCGACGGATCTTTTAGCAGGATTGTTATCGGGCATACTTGAAGCAAGTTTTTTTTTGGTTTCTCTGTCGCTCACAACGATAAATCTCCAGCATTGAAGATTACTCCATGATGGCGAGATGCGGGCTGCTTCAAGCAGCTTTTCCAGTTTTTCTCCAGGCACAGGTTCAGGCTTGTATTTCCGGACGCTGCGCCTTTCTTCCAAAACTTTGTATAGCTCCATTTGAACACCTCTCTAACAAATTATATCGGTAGATTTTATCCGGAAAGGATTAAACAATT
>JAHYJM010000117.1 GCA_019428945.1 Bacillota bacterium
GGCCGGCCATGAACAAAAGAGTAGAAGACCAGCTTATGTGGCCAGCAACAAAGATTTCCATAACCTTACCAACCTGGCCATTGTCTGCCCGATCACAAGTACAATAAAGGGCTTCCCCCTGCATGTTCCCCTTGATGATCAAACCGTAACAACCGGGGTAATCATGTGCGAACAGGTTAAGTCTCTCGACTTAGAAGCGAGAAAGGCAACTTTTGTCGAAAAAGTACCCCGGCATATTACTGATGAAGTTTTTGATATTCTTTATGGGTCAATCGAAAAAACTGGTGAGCAATATGGCTAAGCAGCTACACACAGGAGACGATCCTCTGTTTTCACTCATGCCACCTAACTAAAAAGAGATCAAATCAAGAATGGACAGTGGAAACACAAAGCGGTTATGGCTTACCTTATACAGGATGGGATGGAAGTGCAGTGAGAGCGCGAAAAGTTTTGTACATAAAAACACTAGGTTCCAACAAACCTTCGGGCTAAAACCTCGGGAAGAAACCTCGCTGACCATCAACAGCCGTGTTAAACCGTCCCTAAAGACAATCCCTTCCAGCTTCTGACCAGTTCCATTTATTCCTTCGTGCAGGTACTCCAATGTTTCCCAGCTTGGTTAAGGTTTGACCCCTAACTTTTGCCTTTCCACTCTGGCGCCTTGCCACTTGCTGACGCTTGTGGATAGTTCCAGTTTCCAATCAAAGCTTACGCCTTTCTTTTCAGCTGGTTTTTCCCTTTGTGTCAGACATGGTTCGCCTTCCAATTTCTTAGAACCTAGTATAATCATAATAGCATGGGTTGGGTAATCTGTCAAGGTAATTTTTAAAATATTTTACTTTTCTCAGTAATAAATATATATGCTTTATCTTTATCAGGGATTGCATGGGAACCTGGGGGTAAAGCTATAAACTATAGTGAAAATAATTTTAGTAGATCATTCTGAAGATATCCTATCACTGCTAACTGTTACCAGTGGTATTTGAAAAAGTTTGCTTCCTCTGCGTATGGTTCAGTCAATCTTTCCAGCTTTCTAAGCTCTTCCTCAGTATAAGGTTTGAATTCAGCTGCAATGCGGACATTTTCTTCAACCTCCGCTAAGTTTGTAATACCAACAATAGCGGTGCTGACAGGATGAGAAAGTGTGTAACCCAGGGCCTGCTCCATTGTTGCAAGGCCATTTTTATTGAAAATGCGGCCAACAGCCGTTACCTTCATAGCAATGATGCCAAGATTCTGGCTTACTGCTACCGGCAGCACTATTTCTTTAAATGAGCGGTAATGAACATCGCCGGCATTAAGAGAGAAAAGGATACAATCGAATGGATATTCCTTTATTACGCGCAGAAGCAGTTTAGGATCTTTATGACCGGTTATACCCGTATGGCGAATTACTCCCTGGCTTTTTAGTTCCTCGAGCGCTTTAAGGGCGCCATCTTCGGCAAGTACCTTTTTCAGGTCATCTTCTGTCTGCATGTCGTGAAGCTGGTAGAGATTTAGATAATCTGTTTGCAGGCGGGAAAGACTTTTTTCCACCTGACGCATCGTACCGCTGTAGCTGCGGCTGCCTGTTTTGGTGGCCAGGAATACTTCTTCACGGCGGCGCTTCATAACACGTCCGATATTGCTTTCACTGCCTCCCAGGTTGTAGGCAGGTGCGGTATCGATATAGTTTACACCGAGATCGAGGGCGCGATTAATGATTGCTTCAGCTTCGTCAGTGCGGTCTGTGCTTTCTATGGTAGATTCACCGCCGAGGCTGTAAATGGATACCGAGAAGCCGGTTTTGCCAAGCAGTCGCTTTGGAAGCATTTTGTCACCCCGTTTTGGTTAGTTATACATATAGCTTCTGGTCAGGGGGAGATCGTTACAGAGGCCTTTGCTGAATAATATCTGGTGGACGTCAAGACCGCTGCAGCGAAACGATGTGGTACAGCCGACAAGGTAAAGCCGCCACATGCGAACAAACCTTTCACCGTACTTCTGTCTGACCTGATCGGTAACTTTCTCAAAATTTCTGGCCCAACAGTCAGTAGTCATAGCATAATGCATGCGCAGGCTTTCGACATCGATAAGATGAAAGGAGTGATCTGCCAGGGCCCAAATAGTTTCACGAAGCGAAGGAATATAGCCCCGGGGGAAAATATACTTTGCCAGAAACGGGTTGGTGGGAGATTCAGTTGGATGGGTTATTGTGTGCAAAAGGGAAAGGCCTTGCGGCTTAAGCATTTTACTGACACAGGAAAAGTAGGCAGAAATGTGGTTCCTGCCCACATGTTCAAACATACCCACACTGGCAATTTTATCAAAGCGCTGCTTCTCGACACAGAGGTCGCGGTAGTCAGCCAGGCGTACTTCAACCTGGCCTTCAAGCCCTTCTTCCCTGATGCGCCTTTTCGTTTCTTCTTCTTGTTCTTTGCTTAAGGTAATGCCGACGGTTTTAACCCCGTATTCACGGGCAGCCTTGATAATTAGATGACCCCAGCCGCTGCCAATATCAAGCAGAGTTTCACCCTCTTTAAGCTGCAGTTTTTTAAGAATATGATCATTTTTCTGCTGCTGGGCATCTTCAAGGGAGTCTGATGGAGAATTGAAATAAGCACAGGAGTAATTCATGGTGGGATCAAGCCACAACTTAAAAAAATCATTTCCCAGATCGTAATGGTACTGCACTTCTTCAGCTTGTTTCTTCACGCTCTTCGCGGACTGGCTTTTCATGAAATGTTGAAGCAGACCTTTTTTACTGCTATCTTTCTTAAAAACATCCTCGTTACTGATTAAAAGACTAAAGAGAGCTCTTAAATCACCTTCAAAATCTATTTTTTTGTCCATGTAGGCTTCGCTGAAGGTGATTTCGGGATCGCAGAGCATTTCAGGCAGGTTTAACTTTTCTTTAAAGATAACTCTGATAACGGGCTCTTCGTTCTCGGCCGCGCCAAATATTTCTGTTTGATCATCCCAGTAGGTTACGGCAAATGGCGCCCCTTTGATACAGCGGAAAACAGCTCTCAGCAGGTTCTTATCCACTATGCGGCTCCTTTCTGAGGGTAAAAAGAGTTTTAATTTTATTACTTTATATTATGGCTCCTTTCGGTCAATATTGCAAATATTGAATTATAATTATAACTGCGATTAATCTTTCCCCAGGTAAACATAAAATGTGGTGCCGCTGCCCGGCTGGCTGCTGACGAGAACTACTCCACCTGCAGCCCGGACCAGTTCCTTGACAAGTGCAAGGCCGATGCCTGAGCCGGCCCGGCTTTGTTCTCTTTTGCGGGAAGGATCGGCGCGGAAGAAGCGTTCAAATATATAAGGCAGAAATTCTTTACTGATGCCTGCGCCGGTATCTGCAACCCTGATTAAAAACTTGTTTTTTAGTTTACCGGCGGCAGGGATATCCTCGCCAAAGGGCGCAACTGCATCCAGAGCAAGTTCCGGTTTCTCTAGCAGGGCAACTTCTACTTTCCCGCCCGGGTCTGTATAGCGGTAGGCATTATCGAGCAGGTTGCTCATTATTTTTCGCAGGGCTGTAGAATCCTGGCTGGAGTGAATTGCACTTTCCGGCAGTTTAAGAATAAGCTCAACCCCTTTATCGCGGTAACGGGGCTCAAACGATGCAATTTTATCGCTGAGAAACCGGTTTATCTCTACCGGTTCAAGTTCCGTCTGATCAGCCCGGATATTTTCCGCGCGGGTTAGTTCATCTAAATCTGTGGCGACACTGGTCAGGTGGGCGATCTCTTCCAATAAAATTTGCAGTGTTTTTTCATCGGCAGGCAAAACCCCGTCCTGCACCGCTTCAACATAGCTGCGCAGGGTAGCTAGAGGTGTGCGCAGTTCGTGGGCAATATCAGCTACAGAACGCTTGCGGAGTTTTTCCAGCTCATTGAGGTGATCTGCCAACTGGTTAATGTAGCAGGACAGGCGATTTAGCTCGCTGCTTTGATACGAGGGAAGCTTTAGCTTGTAATCTCCCCGTGTAATCCTGTCTGTAGCTTCAGTCATCTCTTCAATAGGGCGGGAAAGACGACGGGAGAAGAGCACGCCCAAAGCCAGGGCTGTGCCAATCGCAGCAAGACCGATCCACAAAATCGAACGGTTGAGGGCGCGCCTGAAGATAAGATCCTGTTGTAACCAGACACTGGTTTCTTCGGTAAGCGGATGGGCAATTATCAGCTCCCCAACTATAATGTGGTCAAGTTCAATGGCAAAATGGTAGACTCTCAAATCATTTAAGTCGGGACGCTGTTCCCTCGACATCATCATATGGCGGTTACCCTGACCTGTATCGCCTACAAGCTGACCTTCAGCGTTGTAGAGCAGCAGACGGGTGTTTGTGCTTAAGGCTGCATGGAAAAGAGGCATCTGCACTCCAAGCCAGTCGCCGGTTGTTTCATAATACTCGGCCAGAGAATTTAATATCTGAAGGTTTAAGGCTCCTTCCCTGCCTTCAATATATGTCCTGAGGTGTCCCTGGAGGGTATAATTGAAGATAGCCTGGAAGAGTATCAGTATTATTATTGAGAGTAAGAGAAAATAGAAAACCAGGCGCAGCCAGAGAGGCATAGTTTTAAGTTGTTTAATCTTCATCATATTTATACCCCACTCCGTAAACAGTTTTAACCAGGTTCGGCGCTCCGGCATTCTGCAGTTTCTGGCGTAAGTTCTTAATATGGGCATCTATGGTACGATCTTCGGTTATACTTTCATACCCGAAAAGAGATTCGGCAAGCTGAGCCCGGGAATAAACACGGTTCGGATGACGGGCCAGGTGAATGAGCATGTTAAATTCGGTGGGAGTTAAGTTCAGTTTAATCTGTTCCCAGACAGCGGTGTGAGAGAGAGCATTTATTTTCAGCTTTCCGCCGGAAAGGCTAAGGATATCTGTAAGGGGAACCTGATCTGTATCGCTGCGGCGCAGTATTGTTTTAACTCTGGCGATAACTTCCTGGGGACTAAATGGTTTGACTACGTAATCATCAGCGCCTATTGAGAGTCCGTATACTTTCTCTTCCAGGGCAGACTTTGCAGTAAGCATGATCACAGGTACCCTTGAGCCTTCGCTGCGAAGCTGCTGCATTATCTCTTCACCGCTCAGTCCAGGCAGCATCAGATCAAGAAGGATAAGGTCGGGCTTTTCAGATCGGGCCAGACGCAGAGCTTCCGGGCCATCATGAGCGGTGATAACAAAGTAGCCCTCCCGTTCCAGGTAGGCCTGCAATACACCGGTGATTTTCTTTTCATCATCGACGACAAGAATTTTAGCGCTGTTCACCCTTTTCAGCCCCCATAACTCTTTTTCGTTTATTTTATCCAAAGAATCCATAAAAAGAAAGGCCGCCTGTGGCGGCCTTGTGGGAGTTATCCTGTCAAGCTTTTCTTAACGCCAGCAGTGGCCGTATCCTCCATACCCTCCGCCCCAGTCTCTACCGGGCATTCCGTAGAAACCGCCGGAGCCTTCATCTCTATTTTCAAGGAAGCGTTCTTCCATCAGCGTGAGCATTCTATTCCCTTCTTCTTCAGTAAGGTTGCCTAACTCAACCCTTCTTTGGACTACCTGACGTTGCAGCTCATAAATTTGTTCATAGAGAGCTTCCAGCGTAGCATCGCTCTCCTGGGCCAGAACTACTGAAGAAACCAACAGGGTTAAA
>JAHYJM010000118.1 GCA_019428945.1 Bacillota bacterium
TGTACCGCGGACTATGGAGTCATCAACCAATACAACTTTCTTCCCCTCGACAATTTTCTGAACGGCATTTAATTTCAGATCGACCCCTTCTTCTCGCATTTTCTGGGTCGGCTTGATAAATGTCCGTCCGATGTAACGGTTTTTTACCAGGCTCATTTCATATGGAAGGCCTGCTTCCTCGGCAAATCCCGACGCGGCGGCAATGCTTGAATCAGGCACCCCTGAGACAATATCAGCCTCAACCGGATGTTCGCGGGCCAGGCGCCGGCCAAGTTCACGCCGGACCAGATGCACGTTTTTACCCTGCAGGTTGCTGTCTGGCCGGGCAAAATAGATATATTCAAAAATGCAGAGGTTGGAGCTGGCCGGTTCAATTACCTGGATGCTCCTCTGTCCATTTTCATCAAGTACAACCATCTCGCCAGGGTTTAGATCACGGATAAATGCCGCTCCAAGTGTGTCAAAAGCGCAGGTTTCCGAAGCCAGAAAATAACCGCCGCCATCAAGCGAAGCCAGCGAAAGAGGCCTGAAACCCTGACCATCGCGCAGTCCAATCACCTTATGTCCATCTGATATGATGAAAGCGAAGGCTCCCCTTAAACGGGGTGCCACCTCAGCCAGCGCTTCTTCGAGACAGCTGCTGCCCTGCCTGGCAATCATATGGGCTAAAAGTTCACTGTCAGTATCAGTTTGAAATATCGCGCCCTGCTCTTCAAGTTCGGCGTGAAGTTCGCCTGCATTCAGAATACGCCCGTTATGGGCTATAGTCAGCTCACCATACCTGTAACGCAGTTTAAGCGGCTGTGTATTCTCCGGGTTGCGGCCGTCCTGCCCGTATGAATAGCGGACATGGCCGACAGCAAGCTTACAGACAATTCCCTTCAAATCGGCGCTGTCGGGGAATACTTCTGAAACCAGGCCCAGGCCGCGCTTAAGCCATAATTTTTTACCACCACCCGGTCCGGCAGCAATACCGGCGCTCTCCTGGCCGCGGTGCTGTAAAGCGTACAAAGCAAAACAGGTCAGGAAGGCCATCGGCTGGTTTTCAGCATAACCGCCACATACTCCGCAGGCTTCGTGCAGCTTTTCGTTTATCGGAGGAGCTACTCCATAATGCATGAGAAAACCTCCTCGTAAGCCCTGTTTATATCAGAAAGAGCCAACTTTAATATTATATCACCGCCTGAACGGATTATCAAAACTTCACCGCCTGTTATCCCCAGCCTTTTAAGCGGCAGTTCCATCTCGTTACAGTAAGATTCAACTTCACCGAACAGAGTTGCAGGCACTGAAATTAAAACCCGGGAAGGACCTTCGCCAAAAAGCTCATTAACAGGGACATTCCCAGCTGCCAATTTAATTTCAGCTCCGCAGTTTCCGGCCAGGCAGCTTTCTGCAACAGCCACGGCAAGGCCGCCATCTGAAAGATCATGGGCCGAATTGATCAGTTTTTTACTGATCAGGCTGCGCAGGAAAGACTGTAAAACTTTTTCCAGCTGCAGATCAATTCCGGCCGGTTTTCCGGCTGTTTTCTCATGAATAGTTTTAAGGTACTGGCTTCCGCCCAGTGATAATTCACCTGAACCGATCAGGCAGATCACATCCCCTTCACCGGAAAAATAAGATCTCCCCTGCTGCCTGTAATCTTCAAGCAAGCCGACAGCTCCGACCACAGGGGTCGGGTAGATTGCCTCGCCTTCAACTTCGTTGTAAAAACTCACATTGCCGCCGACGACAGGAACTTCAAGGACCCGGCACGCTTCCGCCATTCCTTCAACACAGCGGCGAAACTGCCAGAAGATCTCCGGTTTTTCAGGGTTTCCGAAATTGAGGCAGTCGGTAATCCCGACAGGCAGAGCGCCGCTGCAGCTTAAATTACGAGTTGCCTCGGCCACTACCAGCATGCCGCCCAGGTATGGATCAAGATAACAGTGCCTGCCGTTTCCGTCAACATTCATCGCCAGTGCTTTTCCCGTTTCCCGCAGCCTGATTACGGCTGAATCGCCACCCGGTCCCTGCACGGTAGATGTTCTCACCATGTAGTCGTAGCGTCTCCAGACCCACTCTTTCGAAGCAATGTCTGGCGCCGAAAGCAGCTTTAAGAGAACCTCGCCATAGTTGTCCGGCTCAGGCAGTTTGAGGGGATCAAATTCTGATAACCTGGAATAATATTCCGGCACTTTCGCTTCCGGTTCATATACCGGTGAGCCCCCGGCCACGCTCTGCGCAGGCACTCTGACAACTTCTTCCCCCTTGTAACGGGCTGTAACCATACCATCAGCGGTGACTCTGCCCAGGACTGCCGGTTTCAGTCCCCAGCGTTTAAATACTTCTTTAACCGACTCAAGTTTTTCAGGCTCAACAATCAGCAGCATTCGCTCCTGTGATTCTGAGGTAAGAATTTCAAAAGGATGCATTCCTTCTTCCCGTAAAGAGACCTGATCCAGATCAACCTCTACTCCCGATCCGGCCCGCGATGCAGTTTCAGTTAAGGCGCAGGTAAGGCCTGCCCCGCCCAGATCCTGAACACCTGTAACCAGATCTCTCTCAATTGTTTCCAACGTAGCCTCCAGCAATAGTTTACCCATGAAGGGATCACCCACCTGAACGGCAGGTCGTCTCTCTTCTGATGCCTCCGATAGCTCCTCTGAAGCAAAAGTAACCCCGTGGATGCCGTCACGACCAGTTCTCGCGCCAACCAGCAGGAGCAGGTTGCCCTCGCCGCTGGCTTTGCCGAGCACCAGGCGTTTAAGGGGCATTACCCCGACACACATGGCGTTAACCAGGGGGTTGCCCTGGTAGCAACTTTCAAAATAGATTTCACCGGCCACGGTCGGGATTCCGACACAGTTGCCATAACCACCGATACCGGCCACAACCCCGTCAAGAAGGTAGCGGACACGGGCATCATCAAGATTCCCGAATCGCAGTGAATTAAGAAAAGCGACCGGTCTTGCACCCATGGTGAAGATATCCCTTAAGATTCCTCCCACCCCTGTAGCCGCGCCCTGGTAGGGCTCAACAGCTGACGGATGATTGTGGCTTTCAATCTTGAATACGGCAGCCCATCCGTCACCGATATCGACAACCCCGGCATTTTCGCCGGGTCCCTGTACCACCCGCGGTCCCTCGGTGGGGAAAAGCCGCAGGGAAGAGCGGGAATGCTTATAACTGCAGTGTTCCGACCACATTACACTGTACATATTTAATTCAACCAGGTTTGGTTCACGGCCCATCTGCCCGGTAATCTGATCATATTCGCGGTCAGTTAGGCCAAGTTTCCTCCAGGTAGTTTCAGACACTGGCGCCAACCCCCTCTTTGCCAAGGTGTTGAAGCAGGGATCTGAATATTACCAGGCCGTCCTCCGAGCCCATAATCTTTTCACCGGCCCGCTCCGGATGAGGCATCAAGCCGGCTACATTGCCGGATTCATTACATACGCCGGCAATATTGCCGATAGAACCATTCGGGTTGGCTTCTTCTGTAATATCGCCGCTGCTGTTAACATAACGGAAGAGGACCTGGTTCTTCTCTTCCATATCCTTTAAAATTTCCCTGGGCGCATAGTAACTGCCGTCACCATGCGCTATCGGTATCTGCAGGACATTATCACGATCTGCAGCGCAGGTGAAGGGAGTTGCCGTGTTTTCCACACGCAGGTAAACCTGGCTGCAGCGAAACTGCAGATGCCGGTTGCGAATCAGGGCTCCCGGCAGCAGTCCGGCTTCAGTAAGCACCTGAAAACCGTTGCAAATACCGAGCACTAGACCTCCTGAAGCGGCAAACTCAGCCACTGCCGGCATGATCCGGCTGAACCTGGCAATAGCTCCCGAGCGAAGGTAATCCCCATAGGAAAATCCGCCCGGAAGAATAACCAGATCAACGTCACCGATCGAACCGGCATCGTGGCGGATATATTCTGCTTCTTCATTTAAGACATCTCTTAAAAGGTGGTAAGCATCAAGATCACAGTTTGAACCGGGAAAAACAACTATACCAGATTTCATGCCCCGGCCTCCTGTATTATGTAGCTGAAATCCTCAATAACCGGGTTGCTCAGCAAGCGTTTTGACATCTCTTCAACCTGGGCTGCGGCCTTGTCCCTGTCGGCAGCATCCAGAACCAGCTCCAGGTATTTGCCTACCCTGACCTGCTGCACATTATCATAGCCCATGGTCACCAGGGAACTCTCAACAGCAGCGCCCTGGGGATCCAGAATTGCTTTTTTCAGGGTTACTTCAACTTTAGCAAGCCACTTCAGTTTATTCTCCCCCTTCAAGGCGCCGGAGAACTTCACGGTAAGCATCAACCACGCCACCGAGATCCCTGCGGAAGCGATCTTTATCCAGCTTTTCGCCGCTGCTGCTGTCCCAGAAGCGACAGGTGTCAGGAGAAATCTCATCACCGAGGATTACCCTGTCCTCATATCGGCCAAATTCCAGCTTAAAATCTACAAGGGTTATCCCTTTATCCTTGAGGTATGCTGTTAAAATATCATTAATCTTCAGGGCAGATGCTTCTATCGCCGCCATCTCTTCAGCTGTTGCCAGTTCCATGGCATAAATATGGTAATGGTTTATCATTGGATCATGCAGCTCGTCATCCTTTAGCGAAAACTCAAGCACAGTTTTATTCAGCGCTTCACCTTCGGGAATACCAAGCCGTTTTGAAAGACTGCCGGCAGCAATGTTTCGCACGATAACCTCGACCGGGATTATCTCGAGCGCTTTAACAAGCATTTCACGCTCACTGATTGTTTCAATATAATGAGTTTCAATCCCCCTGGATTCAAGGAGGCCGAAAAAGATCGCCGAGAGGCGATTGTTCAGAATTCCTTTGTCTTCAAGGGTATCTTTCTTAACCCCGTCAAATGCGGTTGCATCATCCTTGAACTCCACTAAATACTGTTTCGAATTCTCAGTCACAAAAATTTTCTTTGCCTTGCCTTCATATAACTGCTTTCCTTTTTCCATCTGTCTCACCCCGGTTTATTTTTCCTAAATTTTAATTTTCTTCCCCGCTCGTTCTTAGATTCCCAGCCTCTTGTAGATATAATCGACCCGCTGCAGGTAATAGCCCGGATCAAAACATTCTGATAATTTATCCCTGCCTAGATGGTTAAGCACTGTCTCTTCTTCAGCCAACAGCTCTTTCAGCTCTTTCCCGCTTTCCCAGGCCGCCATGGCGCACCGCTGGACAAGATCATATGCTTCTTCCCGGGAAATACCGCTTTCAACCAGCTCCAGTAAAACCCTCTGGGAATAGATCAACCCGCCGGTCATACCCAGGTTCCCTTTTAGATGTTCCGGGTAAACTTTTAACCCCCTGATGACCCTGATCATTTCCTGCAGCATGTGATCAAGGGCAATTGTGCTGTCTGGCAGGATTACTCTTTCCACTGAAGAATGCGATATATCGCGCTCATGCCAGAGAGCAACATTTTCCAGGGCTGCTGTGGCATAACCACGCAGCAGACGGGCCAGGCCGCAGATCTTTTCGCAAGTTACCGGGTTTCTTTTATGCGGCATGGCAGATGATCCTTTTTGTCCTTT
>JAHYJM010000119.1 GCA_019428945.1 Bacillota bacterium
CACCGGTTAGATCTGGGATATGAAGACTAACTTTGAGGCTGGTTCGAAAAGCGGCTTTCTCTTAATCTAAGGGAGAGCCGTTATTACTGTTACAGGAGGGAGGCCCTTATGATTAAAACAGCGCGGGAACAGGAATTGCTTGGTGCTATAGATCCGGGAAAGATCCCATTTCATGTTGCCATCATTATGGATGGGAATGGGCGTTGGGCTGTTGAAAAGGGGCTTTCCAGGCATGAAGGGCATCGTCAGGGGGTAGAAACCGTTCGTGAAACTGTAAAAAACAGCAGTGAACTTGGCATAAAGGTGCTTACATTGTTTGCATTTTCTACTGAAAACTGGAAAAGACCGGCCACCGAAGTAAGTTACCTGATGAGTCTTCCTGAGAAATATTTTAAAAGTGAGCTTCCGGAACTAATGCGCAACAATGTTCAGGTCAGGCTGATCGGTGATCGCGAGAAGCTGCCTCGTAAGGTCCAAAAAGCGGTAGAGGAAGGTTCGGAAAAAACAAAGAATAACAGCGGTATGATCTTAAATTTTGCGCTTAACTATGGATCCCGCGCAGAAATTCTTATGGCTGTTAACCGGTTGATTAACGATACCAGGGACGGTAAAATAAAAGGTGGCATTAACGAGAAGACATTTTCACAATACCTCTATACCTCTGCATTACCAGATCCTGATTTGTTAATCAGAACAAGCGGTGAAATGCGAATCAGTAATTTCCTGCTGTGGCAGCTTGCATACAGTGAACTTTGGTTTACGGATGTCTACTGGCCTGATTTTTCCAAAGTACACTTGCTGGAAGCTGTTTTTGATTACCAGCGGCGGAAACGCAGATTTGGGAAAATACAGGATTCAGAGCGATGAGCGTACAGAGAATTCAGCGCAGAAGGTGTGGTGCAATTTATGTTATATCTTAGGCTATTGTCGGCACTGGTAGGCATTCCGATAATAATAGGAGCCGTTTACCTGGGAGGACCCTGGTATGCTGTTCTGCTACTGATTGTTGCCAACCTGGGTATGTTTGAATATAGTTCCATGCTTAAAGCCAGGGGCTACAGAATACCTCTGACTATCGGTTTTTTGGGCGTCAGTCTTATGCTCACTGTAATCTATATAGAACAGGCTAACTTTTTCTTTCCGCTGATTATGCTTATATTCCTGATACTTTTTGTAAATGCACTCTTTAGCATGAATCGCTCAAGTGTTGCTGAATCAGCCGTCTCTTTTTGGGGAATCATATACCTGGGTGGTTTTTGCGGGTATATGCTCATGCTGCGGATGGTACCAGACGGCGCTTTATTTACCTACATCCTTTTGCTTGGGGTATGGATCCACGATACAGCAGCTTACTTTATCGGGAAAAAATGGGGAATGCGCAAATTTGCGCCTCTGATCAGTCCGAATAAATCTGTGGAAGGTTCAATAGCAGGAATATTAACAACTGTAGTTATATTTTTTTCCGCTGTTATTTTAATACCGGAAGTTATGCCGGTTAACCCCGGGCAGTCCATTGTCCTGGGATTGGGTATCTCAGTTTTTGCCCAGGTTGGTGATTTGCTGGAGTCTGCACTTAAACGACAGCTGGAGGTTAAAGATTCGGGTAGTATTATTCCAGGTCATGGAGGAATATTAGATCGTTTTGACAGCCTGTTTCTGACTGCTCCCTTTGTATACTACTTTTTTATTTTGATCAGAATATTATAAAAGGTGAAATTGATGAAAAATATTGCATTGCTCGGCTCTACAGGTTCAATCGGCAGGCAGACCCTGGAAGTTATTAATTCATTGGGATCTGATTTTAAAGTGGTTGCTTTAACAGCCGGCAGGAATGATCTAGATCTGGCTGCTCAGGTAAAACGTATTAAACCGGAATTTGCTGCGCTTGCAGACCCTGAAGCGGCAGATAGGCTTGCCGCTGCTGTCAGCGATCTGAATATTGCAGTTGAATCCGGTGATGAAGGCCAATTAAAGGCGGCGACCTGGCCAGGTGTTGATATAGTGGTGATGGCCCAGGTCGGATTCAGCGGGTTTCAACCACTGGTAGCTGCCTTAAGGGCCGGTAAAACAATTGCCCTCGCCAATAAGGAATCGCTGGTTATCGGGGGAGATCTTTTGGAAAGGCTTGGCCTGCTTGATCGGTCGAAAATTCTGCCTGTGGACAGTGAACATTCAGCTTTGTGGCAATCGATAGGATCGGCAAAAACAGAAGAGATAGCCCGTATTTACCTCACAGCTTCCGGTGGACCTTTTTACGGATATTCTGCAGAACAGCTTAAGCAAGTAAAGCCCGCGCAGGCTTTGAAGCACCCGAACTGGGAAATGGGCAGTAAAATCACCATCGACTCGGCAACCATGATGAATAAGGGCCTGGAAGTTATTGAAGCAAAGTGGCTCTTCGGACTTGAGCTGGAACAGATAGAAGTTATAGTACACAGGCAAAGTATCATTCATTCTATGGTAGAATATATTGACGGTTCAATTATAGCCCAGCTTGGCAGCCCGGATATGAGAGCGCCGATTCAATATGCCCTCACTTATCCTGAACGTAAGCACGGACTGGTTGAAAGGTATAACCCTTTTGACAGTCAGCTCACATTCGAGTATCCGGACCGCCTAAATTTCCCCTGCCTTGATTTGGCATTCAGGGCAGCTAAAATCGGAGGGACCATGCCTGCTGTGTTAAACGGAGCCAATGAGAAAGCAGTTGAATATTTCCTCTCCGGTGATATTAAATTTACTGATATACCGGAAGTGATAAATTCGGTGATGACGATGCATTCGACGATTAGGAATTACAGCATCGAAGATGCAGTAGCTGCAGATGGCTGGGCCCGTCAAATTGCTGAAGAGGTCATCGCCGGTCTGACAGGAAGGATGAATTAAAATGCAGACAATAATAGCGGCAATATTTGTCTTTGGCGTGCTTATACTTGTTCACGAACTCGGGCATTATTTTGTTGCACGATTAACAGGAATTAAAGTATTGGAGCTTGCAATCGGTTTTGGCCCGAAAATACTTGGATGGAGCAAGGACGGAATTGATTATTCTTTAAGAGCAGTTCCCCTTGGCGGTTTTTGCCGCATGCTCGGCGAGAGTCCCGATGAAGCGGAAGATCCGGATAGCTTTCCGCAAAAGCCTATATTAAGCAGAGCAGCTGTGCTTCTTGCAGGAGCGGGAATGAATCTTGTCCTGGCCATAGTAATATTCTTTGTTATCTTCTTTTTCATAACCGGAGTGCCCGGTTATGACAGTGCAACTATTGGCTATGTCATCGAAAATACACCCGCTGAAACAGCAGGGCTTGAAGATGGCGATAAGATCCTGTTGATTAATGGAGAGGAAACGAATGAATGGAATGATGTCCTTTCTCTTATTTCGGCCAGACCGGCTGAAGAAATCAACCTTCTAATCGAAAGAGACGGCAAAGAATTAAATTTTAATATTGTCACAGAAGTTGCTCCCGAGACAGGCCGGGGAATGATTGGTATCGGGCCGGCGATGCTTAAGTACAGGTTTTTTGCATCTCTGTCGACCAGTATTGAACGGTTTGGCCTGATCATTTCTTCCATGTTTCAGGTTCTGACAGGGCAGGCTCCACTTGATGTTGCCGGACCTGTTGGAATTATCTTTGTGATTGGAGAGGTGGCTCAGACCGGATTTATTAATCTGTTGCTGCTGACGGCCCTGATCAGCATCAGCCTGGGGATCATGAACCTCCTGCCAATTCCGGCCCTTGATGGGGGCAGGCTCTTTTTCCTCCTGGTGGAAGCGCTGCGCGGCCGGAAAATTGATCCTGAAAAAGAAGGTTTTATTCATTTTATCGGGTTTGCTTTGTTGATACTGCTCATTCTTTTCATTACCTACCAGGATTTGCTGCGCTGGGTTATCACCCCGGTCAATTGAGTGGTGAAAAATATTGCGGGTAATTAAGAGAAGAAAAACTAACTTGGTAAATATTGGCAGTGTGCAGATCGGCGGCAGCGCGCCGGTAATGATTCAATCAATGACCAACACAAAAACCTCTGATGCTGCCGCTACGCTGAAACAGATAGCGCATTTACAGGAAGCCGGATGTGAGGCTGTACGGGTGGCTGTGCCTGATCCTGAATCAGCCGAGGCTTTAAAATTTATCACTAAAGAAAGCCCTCTTCCGGTTATAGCTGATGTTCACTTTGATGTGAAGCTTGCCCATATGGCTATTGAAAGAGGGGCGGCAAAAATCAGGATTAACCCAGGCAATATAGGAAGTCCTGATACCCTGATTGAACTTGCCCAAAAAGCAAAAAAATATAAGATTCCAATTAGAATTGGGGTTAATGCAGGCTCTCTGGAGCGAAGCTTAACTAAAAAATATGGTGGAGCCACCCCCGAAGCTTTGGCCGAGTCTGCTTTCAGGTATTATGAACTTCTGGAAAAAACAGGGTATTCCGAAACGATAGTATCTCTTAAGGCATCTGATGTATCAACGACAATCAGCGCTAATCGCCTGTTTGCCGAAAAATGTTCTGCACCGCTTCACCTGGGCATTACTGAAGCTGGAACTCCGGATGTGGGGGTAATCAAGAGCGCAATCGGCATAGGGACGCTATTGGCTGAAGGGATTGGTGATACGATCAGGGTATCGCTTACAGCTTCACCAATTGAAGAGATTAAAGTGGCCCGTCAAATATTACAGGCTTTGGGAATCAGGGTTTTTGGCCCTGAATTGATTTCATGTCCCACCTGCGGACGCTGTGCGACTGATCTGGTTCTGCTGGCTGAAAAAGTTGAAGTGCTGCTAAAAAATTATACTGTTCCAATCAGGGTTGCTGTGATGGGATGCGCAGTTAATGGTCCGGGTGAAGCCAGGGAAGCAGACATAGGTATTTCTGCGGGTAAAAAAAAGGGTATTTTATTCAGGGATGGCAATGTAATTAGAACTGTAAGTCAGGATAAGCTGCTGCCTGCGTTAAAAGAAGAAATTGATGCCTTTGTCAAAGGCAGGGATGAGAGTGGTTCCTTTAAGGAGGGAAACTATTGAAGGTAGCAGCAATAATTCCGGCTTATAATGAAGAAAAAACAATCGGTGATGTTCTCTCAAAGCTGGTGAAGAACGAACTGGTAAATGAGATAATTGTTGTCAGCGACGGTTCAGAAGATAAAACCGTTGAAAAAGCGGCATTATTTCCACAGGTCAGAGTTATAGATCTGCTCGAAAACAGGGGAAAAGGAGGGGCGGTTAAAGCGGGACTTGATCGCTGCGATGGCGAGGTTATTCTTGTTCTCGACGCCGATTTAATTGGATTAACCCAGGCCCATGTTAATTCCCTGTTAGAGCCTGTATTGAACGGTGAAGCCCTTATGTCTGTGGGTATTTTTGAGAAAGGCCGGGTTGCTACTGATTTTGCGCAAAAAATGGCTCCTTTCCTGTCCGGCCAAAGAGCGCTAAAAAGAGATCTT
>JAHYJM010000120.1 GCA_019428945.1 Bacillota bacterium
AGAATCGGATGCACTTCAGTATGATGACGGACGTTACCGCGGAGTTTACCAGGACCGTGGTGAAGAGCAGGTGGGTATTCAGTTTGATATCGAAAACGGCGTCTTTACCGCCATCACTTTCCGCAGTCTTGCCTATGACGGTGTCGACTATCTGGCCGCCGAAGAAGGCAGCCCCATTTACGGGCTAACCGGCCAGCACCAGCAGGCTATTGAATACCTGATCGGAAAACCGGTCGAGGCAATCTTCGACCTTTACTCGCCCGGCGACTTCGTCGATGATGTTGACGGGTTCACCGGAGCTACTATCCGCGCAAACAAAATCTTCTCAGCAATCATGAACGGACTACAACGAGGAGTTTATGCCTATTAGGCTATTTGAAGCTACTGCTACACAAATCGCCGGGTAAATAACATAATTTCTTTTTCTGGAATTCAAAAAGATTATTAAATCAGCTGCCCCAAGCGCTACGGGGCAGCTGATTTCTATTATCTTCCGGCAAGAATGTAACGCCATTTGGCCACTCTCTTTCGGTTCAGCCCTATTTGATATAATAGGGTAAAATACTGGAGGTGAAAAAATGGCAGTGGCAGAAGTTTCAATTGTACCTCTCGGCACAGGCAGCACCAGTCTGAGCAGCTACGTGGCTGCCTGCGAAAAAGAGCTGCGTGAGCACGGCACAGGCTTAAAATTTGAGTTAACAGCCATGGGCACTATCATTGAGGGTGATTTAGATCTAATCTTGGCTGTGATCAGACGCCTGCACGAAGTACCCTTCCGTGAGGGAGCCCTGCGGGTGAGCACCAGCATTAAGATTGACGACCGCCGCGACAAGCAAGGCTCCATTAAACAAAAAGTTAAATCGGTAGAAGAAAAACTCTAAACAGAGCCGGCAGACGCTCAGCCAGACTTGCTTAAGTTATGCAAACTGCCCGACAGATTACTGCTCAAAGATCTCGCGAAGCGGAATCTGCAGCCCTTCAAAATAATAAGAGCAGAGAGTCTCTTCTCCCTTTAACAGGGTATATTCCTCAATTTCATAGTTATTAAAAGTGTAGACAATAACAGTCTCTTTTTTCGGATCAACAACCCAAAACTCTTTAACGCCCGAAAGCGTGAAGGTGTTTAGTTTTTCGACCATATCTTTCGATCGGGTACTCTTTGAAAGTATTTCCACACAGAGCGTTGGTGTGCCCATATATTTTCCCTTTTCATTGATGTTGCCGTCAAGATCGCAGGCGATCAGCAGGTCGGGCTGCATCACATCGGGTGTATCAATTTCGTGCTTGTAGAAATGAACATCAAAGGGCGCGTAAAAAACCTTGCAGTCTTTTCCTTTAAGGTAATCTCTTAATTTAACATACAAGTTACCCGAGATGTCCTGGTGAAAAGTACTTGGAGAAGTGAGCAGCACTATTTCACCGTTGATGTACTCCATGCGTAGTTCTGTATTCTCATAAATCTCCATGAATTCTTCGTACGAAACTTTCTTGCCCCCGTACTGGTAGTCCAGGGCATTCTCTTTTACCATAAAATATTGCTCAATCTCTGTAATGTAGGGGGTTAGACGCAGCGCTTTACGCCCGTTTTTTGTGACCACCACCTCATTGTTTTCAGAAACATAATCAATGTAGCTGCCCAGATTCTTCTTAAACTCCGTCGCCGTGATTACCTTTGTCGTGCCTTTCACTTTGCCACCTCCGTACACTTATCTTAGCTTATCGTGTGATTTATAGCAATATATTTCGTACGATATATTTTTGAAAAAACTATTGCTTTTTCAAAATGAAGATGTTATCCTTAGACCGGGCGGTCTAGACTACCCGGTCTAAGGAGCTGATCAATTGGTTAAGCAGGGTTTTTTAAACTTATCAGATGCGGAGCAACACAGAATTATTGATGCCGCACTCGACGAATTTGCCGAAAAAGATTATGAAGCAGCATCGTTAAACAACATCATCGCCAGGGCAGGTATCTCTAAAGGCAGCATGTATCACTACTTTGCCAACAAGGAAGACCTTTACTTTTACCTGATCAACCGGGTTCTTGAGGCTAAAGAGATCTTTCTAAAGAAAGCTCTGACTGAATTGAGCAAACCACTTGCAGAAATGAACTTCTTCGAAAATCTGGAGTTTCAAATGCTGGCCTCCGTCGACTTTGCCATGCAGCATTACCGGGAACACCAGCTAAGTGTGCGTCTGCAAAACATGGCTGAGGGTCCGCTTAAGGAGAGGTTGTTTGGAGATTTAAACAGGGCTTTTGAAGATTATGTGAAGAATATGGTTGATGCTGCTATGCAGGCGGGTGAAATTAGGGATGATTTCGATAGGGATTTTGTGATCCGTATTTTAAAGTTTACCCTGATGCATTTCATCGATATCTACCCCGACTTTGAAAAGTTTATGGCTGATGACAGCAGGGCTTTAAAAGCTGAGGCACTCAAACTATCAGCATTCCTGAAAAAAGGTTTGCAAAAATATAGCGAGGAGAATCTATGATGAACTATTTTCAGGTTTTGAGCATTGTATTTGGGCTGGTTTTAATCCTGACCAGGCCGGCGATTCAGTTTTTCCCGAAGCAGTGGAACGCTTTTGAACTAAACACCGCCTACACAGAAAAACAGCCGCGCTGGGTCTGGTTTGTCGGGTTATTCGGCATCGGCCTGGTAGCCTTCACCTGGTATAAGCATTTTACTGCAGGCGTTCCCTATTCCCTGGTAATAACCCTGCTGCTAACCCTGACCCTGGTTAAAATGTCCCAGGTGCTCTTCAACTATAAACAGTTCCGGGCTTTTGTCGTACGGGTGCTTGAAAAAGATCGTAAAACCCTGGCCCTGATTAACCTGGCTGCTCTTATCTTAGGAATAGCATCGCTTTTAATAGGATTTCTACTCTACTAGGAGGCTAAAGGGACAAGGGGACGTTTATCCTGTCCTGTTTTAAAGATGCCCTCCTATCAGGAAAAGAAACCTAACTTGAATAATTGGAGCATGAAAATCATTTTCGAGGAAAAGTATAAGAAATAAGACCGGTGAAAGTCCCTCTGTCCCAACATTGATTAACTAGGAGGAAATACAAATGAATTATTTTAAAGTATTGGGTATACTTTTTGGACTGGCCGCCTTTCTGAAACCATTTTATATGCACCTGCTTCCCTGGGATGAAAATAGCTTTATTGAAAAGTTCTATTCAGAAAAGCGTCCGCCTTACATCGTGGTTATTGCCCTGTTCGGCCTGGCCTTAATCGCTCTAACCTGGTATTTACATTTCACTTTGAATATTGAAAACTCAATTTACCTGACTGTCCTGTTTTCCCTGACCGCAGTTAAAGCCCTGTTCTTACTGCTGGATTACAAAAAATTCCAGAAGACAGTTGCGGCCATGTTGCGTAAAGATCGGGGCCGGGGAGTAATTTTAGTAGATATCGCCGCTTCGGTAATCGGCCTGGTGATTCTGATCGCTACTCTTTATTTATATTGATCGTAAAAAGAATTTTGCGGAGGTGCAAGTATGATTGAAATTGCCAACCTATCCAAAAGCTACAATAAGGGAACAGTAAAGGCTGTCGATGCCTTGAACCTTACAGTAAATAATGGAGAGATTTTCGGCTTCCTCGGCCCCAATGGAGCCGGAAAAACTACCACAATTAAGATGATGGTGGGGCTCTTAAAACCTGACAGTGGCTCAGTTATAATTAACGGCTATTCAATTACAGATGACCCGCTGGCGGTAAAGAAATCGATCAGTTTCGTTCCTGACAGCCCGGAAGTTTACGAAAAACTGACCGGTATTGAATACCTTAACTTTATGGGCGATGTATATTCTGTTCCTGCGGAGCTGCGTAGTGAAAGGCTAACCTATCTGCTTGATCTATTCTCACTCAGCGATGCAGTAGGCGACCTGATTCAGTCATACTCCCACGGTATGCGGCAAAAGATTGTATTAATCGGAGCAATGCTTCATGAACCCGACCTGTTTATCCTTGATGAACCGATGGTCGGGCTTGACCCACGCTCATCCAATAACCTGAAAAACTATATGCGCGAACACTGTAAAGAGGGAAAAACAGTCTTCTTCTCCACCCATATTCTCGAAGTGGCTGAAAAACTATGCGATAGGATTGGCATTATACACCAGGGTCGGTTGATTGCCTGTGGTACCATGGAAGATCTAAAAGAGCTGGCCGCTAACCGGGAAACCCTTGAAAATATCTTTTTGGAGCTGACCGAATGATGAACTTCTTTAAATTAGTTTTAATCCAATTGCGAATCAGCTTTGGCCTTTCAGCCCTGCACTGGCAGATAAAGCACGACCTGAAAAAGTTTCTCGGGGCAATCGGTATTGCCGCCCTGATCATCTTCAGCCTGGGACCGGTGTTTTTTCTCTACCTGAGGCTGCTGCAGGGTGCATATCAGGTAACTGCAGAGATGGGTCAGCCTGAAGTGGTATTGGCAACGGGGCTCATGATTTCGGCCATGCTGGTTCTCTTTTTCGGCCTGACCATGGTCCTCTCTGTTTTCTTCTTCTCCAGCGATTTATCCATACTGGTACCTTTACCCCTTCAACCGGGAGCAATTATGGGTTCAAAGTTCGCGGTCATCATTGTCTATGAGTATCTCACCATTGCCCCTTTTCTGATCCCGGCTATCTGGGTCTTTGGTATCAGCAGCGGCGCCGGTTTGCTTTACTGGATCATTGCCCTGCCCGTATTCCTGCTCACTCCGGTAATTCCTTTAGGCATTGCCTCCCTCTTTATCCTGGCGCTGATGAACCTGACCAATTTAAGCAAAAAGCGCGACACTTTAAGAGTAATCGGGATGGTCTTTTTCCTGTTGATTGTTTTCGCCCTGAATTACTTTTTAACCGGCATTCCGGAAGGCGAAGAACTGGCCTATGTTGAGGAAATGCTGCTTAAAAGCGAAGGGCTGCTTACACACATGACCAAAATTTATCCCCCGGCTCTTTTTGCGGCACGGGCTTTAACAGCAGTCGGCACAACTAAGTTAACCTGGTTCGTTTACTTCCTGCTCTTGAATATTGCCGGAGCCGCCCTGGTTTTTCTAACCGGTCAGAAACTGTTTTACCGCGGGCTAATCGGCGGCAGCGAAGTAAGCAAGGGTAAAGTGCTTTCAAAAGACAGTATCTCTAAAAAACTGAGCTCTGCTTCTTCGCCGGCAATGGCAATCGCATGGCGAGAAATTAAGTATCTTTTGCGCACCCCTGTTTACCTTTTTAACAGTCTCGCT
>JAHYJM010000121.1 GCA_019428945.1 Bacillota bacterium
CTGTACCTGCTTGTATTAAGATTCGGTGGCCTGCTGGTAATTGCTCTCGGTGTTTATGTGATAATATATATCAGGCAAATGGCCTGATTATTGTGATTGGTACAGAAGGCAGGTAGGCATTTGAAATATCAAAAGTATTTTGGAACAGCACTGGCTGCTGTTATGCTGGTAGTGTTGGGTTTTGTAATTCGCATTGATTATTTCCTGGTTATGCCCAGCAGGGCCGTTGAACTCGGGGGTATAATTGTTGTGGAAAACGGCGACCCCGATGATGAGGGCTCTTTTTACCTTGTAACCGTTAGTCAAAAGCGGGCAAGTCTGATTACAGCGCTCTACGGCAAAGTGCACCCCTACATTGATATAACACCCATGGAAAATGTTATACCATCAAACATGGATGAAAGTGAGTACAGGCAGCTGCTCATTGAAAATATGGTCGAGAGTCGCCATCTTGCCCAGGTTGTAGCTCTGCGCCGGACGGGATATGAAGTTGAAATTATGAGTGACGGGGTGGAAATTGTAGGTCTGAGCGATGATGCTCCGGCTGAAGGGTTTTTATTTGAAGGCGATATTATTCTTTCGGTTGATGATATCCCTGTATTTCTGGCCACTGAGGTTCCTCTCATGGTACAGGATCGTCAGGTTGGATCTGAGGTAACTCTTGCTCTCAGTCGCGGTGGACAAGAACTATCAGTGAGCTTGCCAACCGGGGCCAGCCCTGATGACGAAGAAATGCCTTTTCTTGGGATATTCATTAAAACATTACCATGGGAACCTGTTTTGCCGATTAATATTTATATGGATACCGGCCGGATTGGTGGACCTTCTGCCGGTTTAATGTTTGTGCTTGAAATTATGAACCAGCTTGATCCTGAGGATATTACCGGTGGCAAATCTATAGCAGGCACAGGTACTATCGATATTAATGGAAATGTGGGCCGCATAGGTGGAGTCGTTCAGAAAGTTGTTGCCGCTGATAGAGTCGGTGCCGAGTATTTTTTGGTGCCACAGGGTAATTATGAACTGGCGAAAAGCGTCGGCAGAGGTATTACTCTTGTTCCTGTTGAGAACCTGGATGAAGTGCTCGAATTTTTACGGACACTTAACTGAGAAGCGTTTTGACACGTTATAATGCCGGTGCTATACTGGATATGGTAAGTTTAAAGGAAACTGAGTAAACAAGGCAGTCGCGGAAAGAAGACCGCAAGGTACTTTTCGAGGAAAGTCCGAGCTCCGCAGGGCAGGGTGCTGGGTAACGCCCAGTGAGGGTGACCTTAAGGCCAGTGCCACAGAAATTATACCGCCCGGCTTATGGTCGGGTAAGGGTGCAACGGTGCGGTAAGAGCGCACCAGAAACCGGGAGACCGGTTTGCTAGGTAAACCCCACCCGGAGCAAGACCAAATAGGAGGGGGACGAGGTTGCCCGCCGACTCCTCGGGTTAGGTCGCTGGAGGTACCAGGCAACTGGTATCCAAGATAGATGGCTGCCGCTTTATGGTGTTAGAACCACAAAGAACAGAACTCGGCTTATTAGTTTGCTCGGTTTCCTTACTATAATTATATCCCTTGATTAAAGGGATATTTTTGTTGGATGATCAAAAATATCGATATTATCGAGGATAGAGTCAATCATGTAGCGCCGGCCCCAGTTGTCCTGCGAGAAATAATAGAAGTAGATTTCACCGCCAAATACTTTTTTCATGATCTGGCTGCGTGATGCTTTTGCATCGTAAAGTTCTTTGACCTGGCAGCCAAGGTTCCACCAGATTTCATATTTGCTGCGGAGTCTGTCCAGGGCGTTCTCAAGGCGGCCTTTTAAACCGCAGAAAAGAACTTTTGGTTTGAGAGCTAATATTTTTTCAAGGCTTTTAAAGTGATCAGCTATATTTTCACCAACCATGAAGCCTGTCAGACTTTCTCCCAGGTAGAGATCTCCGCAGAAAAGGTATCCGTTTTGTGGTTCGAAATAGCAGGTATGGTCTATAGAGTGCCCCGGTGTATAGATTGTGTTGATGGTGTAATTTTTCAATTTGTAATCTTTTTCCACAGGAAGCGGTTTGGCCGGCAGCGGGCTGCCCCACATTAGTTTGCGGTATATTTCGATTTTCGGAGGGTTTTCAAGAACTTTTATGGTTTCCGGGTGAGCATATACAGGAACCCCGAGCTCCCGCCGGAGAAGATCGATATTGCCGGTGTGATCTTCATGTTGATGAGTTATCACTATTTTTTCTACGGGCAGTTTTTTTACAGCTTCAAGAACTTCTCTAGAAACGTGCGCAAAGCCTGTATCGATCAAGAGACCATCAATATAGAAGAAGTGACTGAAGTAGAGCGGTTTATTCAGTATTGTGCGGGCTGCTTTAAATTCGACAACATCGCCGTAATCAATCTTTATGAGCATTTAGTGAACACCATTTAAATTTTATTGTAATTTTCACCTATTGTAACACAATGAGGTGAAAGCAGGAAAGTAGAATTATGGCGCGAATAAACACAGCGGCCATTTTAAGTATAGGATTAACTGCTAATTTGTTTTAGATTATATCGTGGCAATAGTTTGAAGTTGTGATAGAATAACATGGATGAAATTTAGCGCCATACAGATAAGTAATGGAGGTACAATTAATGGCATTTTTAAGCGCGGCGGAACAGTTTGAAATACTAGCTGAAAACACCGCTGAAATAATTACTGAAGAAGAGTTTAAAAAGAAACTGGAAAGAAGCGTAGCCGAAAATAAACCGTTGCGCTGCAAATTGGGTATCGACCCATCTGCGCCTGATCTTCACCTTGGACATGCCGTTGTTCTGCATAAGCTGCGGCAGTTCCAGGAATTTGGCCACCATATAATCATCATCCTTGGTGATTTTACAGGTATGGTTGGCGACCCCACCGGAAGATCTGAAATGCGTAAGCAGCTTACCAAGGAGGAAGTGCTGGCGAACGCCCGAACTTACCAGGAGCAGATTTTCAATATTCTTGATGAAGAGAAGACTGAGTTGGTATTTAACAGCGAATGGCTGGCTAAACTTAATTTTGCCGACGTTATAAAACTTGCTTCAACTCTCACTGTGGCAAGGATGATGGAGCGCGAGGATTTTTCAAGGCGCTACAGTGAAAATACACCGATAAGTATACATGAGTTTTTCTATCCCCTGATGCAGGGCTACGATTCGATTGCCATCAGGGCTGATATCGAATTTGGTGCGACAGAGCAAAAGTTTAACCTGCTCATGGGGCGCCATCTGCAGCGCGAATATGGCCAGGAACCTCAAGTGGCTTTTACCATGCCTATTTTGGTTGGTTTGGATGGGGTTCAGAAGATGAGTAAAAGCCTGGGCAATTATATAGGCATCACCGAGCCGGCAGAGGAGATTTATGGCAAGGCTATGTCAATCGGTGATAACCTGATGCCTGAATATTACCACCTGGCGACAGGACTGCCCAGCAGCGAGATTAAAACTATACTTGATGGAGTTCAGAACAATTCAGTCCACCCCAGGGATGCAAAAATGCGCCTGGCAAGGGAAATTGTAACATTATACCACGGCAGCCAGGCTGCTGAAGATGCTGAGGAACGCTTTAAACAGGTTTTCCAGAAGGGGAATATGCCTGATGAAATGCCCGCATTTTCATATACTAAACCGGTGGCTGTTGTTGATCTGATGGCCGATGCAGGACTAGCTTCAAGTAAGAGTGAAGCGCGCCGCCTGATTGAGCAAAAAGGAGTTAAAATAAACAGCGAAACAGTTGACGCAATTGATTTAGTTATGGATAAACCCGATCAATTTGTGATCCAGGTTGGAAAAAGAAAGTTTGCCCGCGTAACCATAAATTAACGAAGTCATTATTGTAAGGGCACCCTGTTAAAGCGAGGGTGCCCTTACATGTCTACTTTTCAGTGTAACCTTCTTTAATTGAAGCTACAACTTGAGGGTCCATCAGGGTTGTAACATCGCCGAGATCACGTTTTTCGGCAATATCACGAAGTAAACGGCGCATAATTTTACCGCTGCGGGTTTTCGGCAGCTCATAGGTGAAGAAGATCTCCTCAGGTCTGGCTATAGCGCCGATACGCTTCCCTACATGGCTTTTCAGCTCTTTAACCAATTCTTCGCTTCCTTCTACGCCTTCTTTAAGGGTTACGAAGGCAGTAATAGCATGCCCCTTAATTTCATGAACTTTTCCGATAACTGCAGCTTCAGCTACCGACTGGTGATCGACCAGGGCACTTTCCACCTCCATGGTTCCGATCCGGTGTCCTGAAACGTTAAGGACGTCGTCAACGCGGCCCATAATCCAGAAATAGCCATCTTTATCCTTCCAGGCGCCGTCGCCCGTGAAGTAAAGACCGGGATACTGTTTCCAGTAAGTAAATTCGTAACGCTCGTGATCTTCGTAAAGGGTTCGCAGCATAGCAGGCCAGGGCGACTTAATTACCAGGAAACCCCTCTGCCCTGGTTTAGTTGGCTTACCTTGATCGTCAACAACGTCAGCCTCAACACCGGGGAAAGGTTTTGTTGCTGAACCTGGTTTGAGAGGAGTCACTCCGGGGAGTGGTGTTATCATGATCATCCCGGTTTCGGTCTGCCACCAGGTGTCAACAATAGGGCAGCTCCCTTTGCCGATATGTTCATGATACCAGAGCCATGCTTCGGGATTTATCGGTTCCCCAACCGAACCTAACAGACGCAGGCTGGATAAGTCTCGTCCTGCAGGGATATGGTTGCCCCAACGCATAAATGAACGGATCGCTGTCGGTGCAGTGTAGAAAACTGTAATCTTATATTTTTCTACAAGTTCCCAGAACCGATCCCGTGCGGGATAGTCAGGTGTGCCTTCATAGATGAAAGTAGTCGTACCATTGGATAGAGGGCCGTAGACAATATAGCTGTGACCGGTAATCCAGCCGATATCGGCTGTGCACCAAAAAAAATCATCATCCTGATGATCAAAAACGTATCGGTAGGTTGTATTGACTCCAACGAGATACCCTCCGGTTGTGTGTTGAATTCCTTTCGGTTTGCCGGTGGTGCCGCTGCTGTATAAAATAAAGAGAGGATCTTCAGCGTCCATTTCGACAGGTGTGAATATTTCGGATGCTTTTGACATTAAGTCGTTGTAGAGAAAGTCCCGGTTTTCTTTTTTATTATATGATGTGCCGG
>JAHYJM010000122.1 GCA_019428945.1 Bacillota bacterium
ACACCTGCTTCAAAAGCCTGATTTAAAGTACTTGTCTTCAGTTATCGATGCAATTACATCAGTTATCGATGCAATTACAATTGTATTTTTTGCATTACCTTCTGCTTTTTGATTTCTGAACAATTACATCCCCGCCCCAATCTTCGCGATCAAGAAATTCTTCTTCCGTTACGACAATCTGATCATAAGATGGGCGGGAATACCAGATGCCTTTGTTTTCCTGCCTGCACTGATCTGCAGGGTCCGGCGCTTCCAATCCCCGTAAAAACAGGTAAAGCACACCGCCGAAGCGGTTGTTGTAATCGGTGTGGTCATTAATTTCCAGCAGACGGGTAACGGCCAGAGTATAAACTTTTGCCTGCAGGTCATAGTTGATTTCAACGTGCCTGGCAAGGCTGTCCCTGTCATAGAGGGGCAGCCGGTCACTCTTCCAGTCAAGCAGGTAAATAATGCCATTGTATTCGAAAACAAGATCGATTAACCCCTGGAGGTAGCCGCGTAATACCCTGTAACTGTAAGGAAATTCCTCTATATTTTCAGTTCTGTGATTACCCAAAAGTTTATGATAACGCTCAGGAATGGGGTAAGTGAAAGACATCTCCCTGCATTGATGCAAACCTGAGGCAATCCCTTCAGGCATCCTGAGGTTAAAGCTATTTTCAATACTGCTAATATTTAGCGGTGTGCGAAGGGCTTTGTAAATCAAGCTCAGTGCCGGTTTCAGGTTTTCGCTGCCGAAACCATGACTTCTGGCAGCAGCGGCTGTCCTTTTTTGCACAATATCCAGGGCAGCCCATTCGTCAAAACTATTTGACATCACTTCCCGGGCAGGAGTTTCTTCAAGAAGCGCGTGCAGGAAAATTCCCATTTCCCTGCCTCCGGGCAGTTCATCCTGCAGCGGTACTTCTGCAGCTGCTGATTCCTCTGCCAGAGCTGTATCCGGCATAACTGTTTGAAGTTCTGCGCCGGCTTCATCTCTGCGCATTTCATCCCGGTCCTCTTCATCGGCGGGAAGATGTTTCCACCTGTCTCCCTGCTTGATTCTCGTGTAACTGGTAAGAATGACGCCCTGGCTCCCTGGTCTGATCTCGAGCGCTTCTTCTGCGCTTGAAGCAGGCATTTCAATTAATCCTTTTTCAGGCCAGTTTTCAACGACGGTAGTAAATGCTCTATTGCAGGAAGGCTCTTTGAAGCAGGAAGCTTCACGCAGCATATACTTATTCCGGTTTTCCAGGTTACCCTTTTCACTGAGCAGGTCAAGTTGTTTTTGGATGGCCTGGTAAAATGGTCCGAGGTTACAGTAGCCATATGATCTTTCTTCCCCGCCTGCGCCGGAACCTTTACCGAAATAAGGGAGGTAGAGCCTTGATTTAGCCCTGGTCAGGGCGACATAAAAAAGCCGCTGATCTTCTTCTCTGTTTTCAAGCTCTATCGCTGCGGCAATCTCTCCGGTTGCTTTTCCGATATGCAGGTGCCGCAGATTGTTACGATGATAAATGCTGGTTTTAATTCCCCTGCCGCCGCTAAATCGTCCGAAGCCGCCGCCGATGAAAATTACTTCGGCTTCAAGCCCTTTTGCTTTATGCATGGTTAGGATCTGAACGGCTTCCCTGTCTGTTTCAAGCCGCTGAATATCTCCGTCACGTCCTTCAGGAAGCTTTCTGCCATCAATGCGGGCTTTCAGACCACGATTCAGGTCAGCCAGGGTTATCGGCCGGGTATGGGCATCTGCTAAAAGCAGCTCAAAGAGATGTAGATAATTGGTGAGGGCCCGCTCAGAACCTGTAAAAACCAGGCGCCTGATCAATCCGGATTCCGTTAATATTGTGTCGAAAAGTTCTGACCAGGCCTGGGAGTCGGCAAGCTGACGCCATTTAAACAATAACGCTGCAAGTGGATGGTTTTCACCGGCTTCGCGCCACGATTTCAGCTCCTCGAGGGGCAGATTGAAAAACGGGGTCAGCCAGGCTGACATTCTTAATCCCGGATCTTCGGGATTATTAACAGCACAGAGCAATTTAAACAGGTTATAGGCCTCATCTGTCTGAAAAAGCCCTTCCTGCTTATAAAAGGCATGGGGTATGCCGTAAGTGCGCAGTACTTCGCCAATCTGCCTTCCCTCGTTACCACTGCGGGTTAATATGTAAATATCGCTTAATTTAAGCGGCTTAGGCTGATTTTCCCGGTCACCTGTCAGAAGACCTTCTTTTGGATCAACCAGCCGCTGAATTTCTTCCGCTATAAAGCAGCCTGTACCCCTGGCAACTGATTTAGAATTTAGTCTTTCCCTGCCGCCAAAAAGGTTCACAAGATGAACGGGCGCTGTTGTCTCGTTTTTGTGCTCGCAAGCGATGCGTGAGGGATCACCGCAAACAACTAAATCGTCATAACGATTAAGGCCGCTGAAGAAGGAGTGGCCTTTTTCATCTTTAACGGTAAGAATTTCGTTGATTGCTTCGATCATTGATGCGGTTGAGCGGAAGTTTTTTGTTAGCGGCAGACGGACAGAGCCGGGCATATTTATTAAATATTTTTTTGCCTGATCATAGGTATGAACATCTGCGCCCCGGAAACCGTAGATGGCCTGCTTCGGATCGCCGATCACAAATAATCTCTGGTTACCGTTACCGTCAACAAATATTCGCCTGAATATTTCCCACTGGACTGGATCTGTATCCTGGAATTCGTCTACAAGAGCATATTTCCACCGGCGCCGCAGAGACTGAAGCAGCAGATCGGCTCCGGAGCCGGTCAGGGCATCTAACACTCCCAGAAGCATATCATCATAATCGATCAGACCGAGGGCGACTTTTCTGGCGGAAAGTTTTTTCTGAACCCGTTTTAAAAAATGATGGACAAAAAAGCTCTCTATTCCGGCAAGCTTATCTTCAATATCAGTAAGTCCCGCTCTTAATTCACTTAATACACCTGGTGCGTTGTCTGCTTCTGATGCCCTGGTAATATGGCCGATTTGGCAATCTTTAACCTTGTTTAATGAGCGTTCTTTTCTTGTCCAGTCTGAGTAAGCGGAGATTGTTTCTGCTGAAGCGCCGGCGGAAATTATCTGATCAAGAATGTTAAATAGCGCTTCGATAATGGAGTCATAGGATTTTTTGGCAACACCTGAAAAGATTGTTCCACCGGCAGCCTTTAGCGCTTCGGCTGAAGGCAATTTGGTTATCGCTTTTTTGAGGCCATCGGGATCCCATACCGGTGTAACGGGGCAGCGGTCGGGGCTGCCTTCCCGGTGACAGGCGTAGAGAAAATTCTGGAGCTCCTCCAGTGAACGGTTTTGTTCGATCCAAAGCCTGAGCATTTCTCCCTGCGGGTTATCTTCAGCCAGGGCTGAGCGCACTTCTTCGCGGAAGGCCATACCGAACATTTCAGCTCCATCGGTATGTTCCTGTTCGAAGAGTCTTCCCCCGAGAAAGGCCTGTTCTGAGAGAACTCGCTGGCAAAAACCATGAATTGTTGAAATGGCTGCTCCATCAAACCTGAAAAGGGCTTCCCGCAGGCGGTTCCTGACTGTGTCGTTTATTTCCCAGTAATCTGCCGGGTCTGCTCCCTGAGGCAGGGGGGAACTTTCATCACAGACTTTTCGAATCAACGATCGCACTCGCTCTCGCAATTCTCGGGTTGCCGCTTCGGTAAAGGTGACGACAAGAATTTCTTCAATCTTAATCTCACTGCCGCTCTTGGTATTGATCAGCAGTTCAATAACCAGGTGTTCAAGGGTAAATGTTTTACCTGTCCCTGCAGAGGCTTCAATCACCGCATGACCATGAGACAGCTCCGGTTTGGTTAATATCGCCGGTCTTTTATAATAGGTGGTCTTCATCAGAAGCCCTCCCTGGCTATAATATTTTCAAAGATCAGCCCGAACCTTCGGGTTATTATTTCCGCAGCTTTTTCGGCAGGCGGTGGATCATAGCTCCGTGGCAGAGGTACCGGTCCCCAGAGGCTGGAAAACCTGGCCCAGTTGTTTTCGGTCAGTTCTGTGATATAGTTACAAAGCTTTTCTCCATCCGGCAGGCTATCCTCTCTTTTATAGTAATCAAAGAAAACAGCTTCGCAGGGCAGCAGGTAAGCGTGAGTGTCACCGATTAAATCAGTTAAAAGATCAGCAAACCAGGAGCGCGCTTTTTGTGGATCAGGTGATGTCAGGTGTAAACCTCTGATACCTGATTCTGATGGAGTTCTTGCATATATCGATAGAATGCGCCGTTCAGAGCTTGACGTTATTTCTGCTGCGGCCAGGGCAGCATGTTCGATTATGCCCTTGAGCAGGTAGCGGAAAGTTCTGCCCAGGGTTGCGGGGTCTTTTCCTGAAGGCGGTTTTTTCGGCTGGAAGTTAAGCGAAGTTGATAAATCTTCAGTCAGGCCGTCTGTTGAACCGGTTATCTTTACTTTTAGCGGACGCAGTTCGTTATCCGGACCTTTTACGGCAACCTTAAACTCAAGCGGTTCAATAACTGTTTCACAGATGCCCTGCTCATAAGAACGTCCAAAACGAACCCGGCGCAGGCGCAGTGGCAGTGAAGCTATATCAGCGCCGAGGTTATGCAGGTTGATAGCTTCCGCCAGGCTGGAGCCCCAGCCTTCAATCACTTCAAAATGCCGTTTCTCAATTACTTCGCCCAAAGTGCCGACAGGGATCTTGCCCTGTAAGCGCAGCCTTAAGGCCTGCTCTCTGTAAAGATCCGCCGGATCAAGCCCACGGGCAGAGGCCTCAAAAAACAGTTCACGCAGAAAAACGGTTTCAATGATCGGGTTAATCTCAAAATCTTCTTCTTCAATCTCGGCCGGGTCATCATTGATTTCAGCCAGACCTAACATTGCTGAAGCCCAACCCTGCATGGGGCATTCAAGAAATCGTCGCAGGGTAGAGAGCGATAGCGTAATAGTTTCTTCTTCTGCTGTGGTTTTGCCATCCAAAGCCGGCAAACCGGCTGCCTTGACGGAAACAGGGGCAGGAGGTTCACCGGGAAGAGCAAGCATTTCTGTTAGCTTATCCCAGGCTTCAGGTGGGGTATTTTGCCTGATATTACCCAGCATATTGTCGGGGTTGGCAGCAGTATTACTTTTGGTATCTCCATCAGATATATTGCCGGCGCAGGTTTTGCAGATCGG
>JAHYJM010000123.1 GCA_019428945.1 Bacillota bacterium
GGGCCAGGCCGCAGATCTTTTCGCAAGTTACCGGGTTTCTTTTATGCGGCATGGCAGATGATCCTTTTTGTCCTTTGTAGAAAGGCTCTTCAATCTCCCGTGTTTCGGTTCGCTGCAGGTTGCGTACCTCGAGAGCAATTTTTTCGAGGGTTGCACCGATTATGGCTAAAACGGAAACAAATTCTGCATGCCGATCGCGCTGAAGCACCTGGGTTGAAACCGGAGCAGGTTGAAGCTTAAGCTCCCGGCAAACATACTCTTCGATAAAAGGATCAATATGGGCAAAATTACCGACTGCGCCCGACAGCTTACCCACGCGCACCGCTTCTGCCGCCCGATCAAGCCTCTTAATATTTCGTTTTGTTTCGGCAAACCATAAAGCAAATTTCAACCCCAGGCTGGTTGGCTCTGCATGCACTCCGTGGGTACGGCCCACACAGGATCTATATTTATGTTCAATAGCCTGCTCTTTTAAAGCTTTTTCGAGATCTTTTAATCCTGTTTTTAATAAAGCTGCCGCCTCAACCAGCATCACCGAGAGTGCTGTATCGACAATATCATATGAAGTAAGACCGTAATGAAAATAGCGGCTCTCTTCACCGAGCGATTCAGCCACGCACCGTGTAAAGGCAACTACATCATGCCTGGTCTCTGCTTCCAGCTCTTCTATTCTCTTCAGGTCGAACCGGGCATTGGCAGCAATCAGATCAGCCGCTTCCCGCGGGACAACGCCCATTTCCGCCCAGGCCCGGGAAGCGAGGATCTCCACCTCAAGAAATTTGCGGTAGCGGTTTTCCAGGCTCCAGATTTTACCGATCGCCGTTCCAGTGTAACGATCTATCATTTGCTTTCACCGACATCCGGACGTTTGCACTGTGCCAGTTTGTCGCGAAGCTGGCAATCTTTCTCTTCAACCTTCGCCGCAAGGCCCTGCCGGTAGCTGTTTAATTTGTGGCGTAATTTTTCGTCATGCACGGCCAGGATCTGCACAGCAAGAAGCCCGGCATTGTAAGCGCCGTTTATCGTCACTGTGGCCACCGGTATCCCCGGAGGCATCTGAACGATCGAATAGAGTGAATCTACCCCGTGCAGTGGTTCAATTGCAACCGGCACCCCGATTACCGGAAGCAATGTCATTGAAGCCAGCACCCCCGGTAAATGCGCCGCTCCACCTGCCCCGGCAACGATCACCTTTAAACCGGCATCAGCAGCGCCTTTGGCATAGCGCGCCGTCTTTTCAGGATGACGGTGGGCACTTGATACTACCATTTCATAACCGATGTCGAATTCATCTAAAGCCTGGGCACATTTTTCCATGATCGGCAAATCTGAATCACTGCCCATCACAATACCAACCATAATTTCTGACATTTATATCAACTCCGTCTACAGCCGTCACGAGGCGTTCCATCTGATCTTAATAACCTCCAGAACGCCCCGCAGCGACTTTTATAACTTACAGGTTAAATGCTTTACTGTTTCATGAATATTGTACTATACTTCATGTTACTTATTTTTGATATCTTCAAAGCTACCTTCTTACCATTGATTATTACTTCCAGAAGAAGTGAATCAGCGATATAGCGGCAAGAATGTAGAGCAGCCAGTGAACTTCCTTGTACTTTCCGGAAACAACTTTAACCAGCGGGAAAGCAATAAAACCGAACGCAATCCCATCGGCAATACTGTAAGCAAGCGGCATGAAGATGATCGTCATGAATGCCGGAAAAGCCTCGGTAAAATCATCAAAATCAATCTTCATCACCGCGCCGACCATCAGAACACCGACAATGATCAGCGCCGGAGCTGTAGCTTCGGCAGGAACCAAACCGGCCAGAGGCGCCAGAAAGAGGGTAAAGAAAAATAAGATTCCGGTAATAACAGAGGTGAAACCGGTCCGGCCGCCTTCAGAAATGCCGGCGGTCGATTCAATGTAAGTGGTTACAGTGCTTGTTCCAAGCAGCGCGCCACCCATAGTTCCGATTGAGTCGGCGAGCATCGCCTTATTCACTTTAGGCAGGCGGCCTTCCTCATCAAGGAAACCGGCTCTCGCTCCCGTGCCCAACAGGGTGCCCATGGTGTCAAATACATCAACAAAAACAAAGGAGAATATTACGAAAAACGGAATTGCCAGGGCGGCCCTGAGATCAAGCTCCAGGAAAATGGGTGAAAGACTTGCCGGAGGGCCAAATATTGCGCCAAGGCCTGTAGGCAGTGGCTGAATACCCATAATAAAACTAACGATTGTTGTAAGCAAAATGCCGATCAAGATTGCCCCTCTTACTTTACGGGCCATTAAAACAGCAATGATCAGGATGCCAATCATTGAGAGAATCGGGCCGGGTGCAGTGAGATCGCCCAGGGTTACCTGTGTGGCTTCGGAACCAACAATGATTCCGGCATTCTGGAGACCGATAAAAGCAATAAAAAGACCGATACCTGCGGCAACGGCGCTTTTCAGACTGGTCGGCACAGCTGCATCAATATGCGAAATCGTCCCGGTGACTGAAAGAATAAAGAAAACGACCCCTGAAATAAAAACAGCGCCTAGAGCAGCCTGCCAACCGAACTGAGCTGCCACCACGAAGGCGAAAAAGGCATTTAAGCCCATTCCGCTGGCCAGGGCAAAGGGATAGTTTGTTAAAAGCCCCATCAGAATTGTTGTCACACCGGCGGCGATAATAGTTGCAGTCATTACTGCGCCAAAATCCATACCGGCTGCACTGAGGATGAAAGGGTTAACAAAAATGATATAAGCCATCGTCATGAAAGTTGTTATACCCGCAGTCACTTCAGTTTTTACGTTTGTGTTGTGTTCTTCGAACTTAAAAAACTTCTCCATTGTAACCTCCTTGGATCAAATCAGGAATTAGGAATTAAATTAATTAATAAGCGCCTGAAACATCTGCCCGGTAGATTTGTGGTTTGAGCCTCACCTCCCGGAATAAAATTAAGCCCGGACAGATAGGTATCGAGCGAAACCTACCCGCCTGGGCTTTTATCCCTCCGGTGTGACACCCTGGAGCAAAGAATATTGCAGTGGATGCCTGCGCCACTCGGTCCAGCCTGCAAGACGACCCAGTATCTTTATACTGTTAAGTCCATCATTACACGGAACCCTAGGCGCACTTTCCCTCGTTAAAATATTCTTTTAACGATTTAGTATATTTAGTTTTCTCCCTGGAACAACACCGCGATAAGCCAGATCAAACATCTCTGTATGTTTATAATGAAACAACATGCTTATCAACTTTTTTTACTTTTCGCCGTGCCAGTAAAATTATCCTTCTCTGAAAATAAAAATTCTTGCTATCCTGGAAGCAAAACCTGCCCCTATATGATAACATATTAACAACAAATATGGAGGTGTTACAGGTGGAAGAGTATCTTAAAACAGTAGCTGGTATGATGGCTCTGGCTGCAAGAACAGCGCCGAAAGCAATCGGAAAAGATTACATCGAAATTAAGATATTAACAGGACCGGATATTGCCGGACTCGCCAATGAAATGATTAAATACGGCGAAGAAAGTGGAAAACCGAACTACGACCGTGACGGCGGCAATGTCCGCAACTCGGAGGCCGTATTGCTGCTGTCGCTGAAAGAACCTCTCTATCTCGGCCTTAATTGCGGAGCATGCGGCTTTGACACCTGCTCGGAAATGGATAAAAATTTAAAGAAGGGGCCCGAGTTCAGCGGACCGCTATGCACCTGGCGGGTCATCGATCTGGGCATCGCTTTGGGCTCTGCAGTCAAAACGGCCTCGCTTTTTAATGCCGACAACAGGATCATGTACCGAATCGGTGTAGCCGCCCTGCGAAAAGGGCTGATCGAGGGAGAAATTGCGATCGGCGTACCCCTCTCCGCCACCGGCAAAAGCATCTATTTCGACCGCTAAAAATAACTCAACTTAGTGTCAGACACCTTTTTGAGTTATTCTGGAAATATTTTTTAATTTCTGCTTGACAGACATGTTAAGCTGTGTTAGTGTTTTGTATCAAAGATAATACTCTATGCCGATGACAGGAACTAGTAGCCCGGATAGGGTCGGTCCAGAGAGCCGGATGGAGGAAGCTGAGCTTCCAAAGCTGAAATTCCGGTATCGATGCGCCTGGTGAATGGGTCCTGGAGGTACCGGCTGAAAGCGGTAAAACGCGAGTAGACCCGGTCGGAACTTTCACCGTTAAAAGAAAGCAGGTCTGGAAAAGAGAAACCATTTTTTCCGCATCTGACAGAGCGACCTGTGCAAGCAGGTAACCAGGGTGGTACCGCGAATAACTCTCGTCCCCGGACGGGAGTTTTTTTATTTGCAAAAATACAGTATAAATTTGAAGGAGGTAACAAAAATGAAAGAAAGAAAAATTACCCTGCCCTTAAAGGATATGCCCCGCCAATGGTACAACATTCAGGCTGATCTGCCCAATCCGCTTCAGCCGCCGCTGCACCCTGGCACTCAACAGCCAATCGGTCCCGATGACTTAAGCCCAATTTTCCCCATGGGCCTGATCATGCAGGAAGTTTCCCAGGAGCGCTTTATCGATATCCCCGAGGAAGTGCTGGAAATCTACAGCCTCTGGAGACCGAGTCCTCTGTATCGGGCTTATAATCTGGAAAAAGCGCTCGGCACTCCGGCTAAGATCTACTACAAAAATGAGGGTGTGAGCCCGGCCGGCAGCCACAAACCCAACACTGCTGTGGCACAGGCATACTACAATAAGAAAGAGGGCATTAAACGGCTTTCAACAGAAACAGGAGCAGGACAGTGGGGATGTTCACTTGCTCTCGCCTGCAATTACTTCGATATGGAGTGTGAAGTCTATATGGTTAAGGTTAGCTACAGCCAGAAACCTTACCGCCGCTCCATGATGGAAATGTGGGGGGCTACTGTTCACGCCAGTCCTACCAATCTAACCAAATCCGGGCAGGACATTTTAGCCGCTGACCCTGACTCTTTGGGCAGCCTGGGTATTGCCATCTC
>JAHYJM010000124.1 GCA_019428945.1 Bacillota bacterium
GCAGCGGCTGCAGGCGGTATGGCGATGACCTCTTCTTCGGGACCCGGCATTTCGCTGATGCAGGAAGGTTTGTCTTACCTGGCCGGTTCCGAGCTTCCCGCACTCATTGTAAATATTACACGCAGTGGTCCCGGGCTGGGGGGCATCGCCCCAACCCAGGGAGATTACCTGCAGGCAACCAAGGGAGGTGGACATGGCGATTATCGCCTGATAGTGCTCGCCCCAAATTCAGCCCAGGAAATGTATGACCTGGCCGGCGAAGCATTCAGGCTTGCATTTAAATACCGCAACCCGGCCATGATTTTGGGTGATGCCATTCTTGGCCAGATGAAAGAACCTGTCTCACTTAAAAAAACTGTTCAGCCTGATCATGAAGCACCCTGGGCACTGACAGGAGCAAAGGGAAGACCACCACAACTTGTAAAATCCCTATTCCTTAAAGATGGAGAAATGACTGAACATAACTGGAAGCTATATGAAAAATATAAACAGCTCAAAAAAAATGAGGTTAAGGTTGAAATTGACTGTCCCCCCGGCTGCGAATTGGTCATAGCTGCCTTTGGATCATGCAGCCGCATTGTCCGTTCCGCGGTGGACAGGGCCAGGAAACGCGGCTTGCGCATCGGTTTTATCAGACCGATTACTTTATTCCCCTTCCCGGAAAATGAGATAAGAGCCGCTGCAGCTGCCGCCGGCAAAGTTCTTGTTGTAGAAATGAACACCGGACAGATGATTGATGACGTGCGCCTGGCCTGTGACGGCAACAGCCATATCTCTTTCAAAGGTTACCCCGGGGGTATAGTTCCCACTCCTGAAGATATAGGAACTGAAATAGATCTCGTTCTTAACCGGAAAGAGGTGAAGATTTGTCAGCTTTAAATGAAAAAATTATTTATAACACTCCTGAATGCCTAACTGAAAAAGTTTACCACTTTTGTCCCGGATGTCACCATGGTTTAGTTCACCGGTTGGCGGCCGAAGCGATTGATGAATTTGGCCTTGCCGAATCAGCTGTTGGAGTTATCGGGGTTGGCTGTGGCGTTTTCCTTTATGATTATATTGCGGTTGACTGTTGCGAAGCTCCACATGGGCGAGCACCTGCCGTGGCTTCAGGAATAAAGAGAACAAACCCGAAATCATTCGTATTTACATACCAGGGAGACGGCGATCTGGCTGCCATAGGCACAAGTGAAATCATTCATTCTGCCAACCGGCAGGAGAATATTACAGTAATTTTTGTAAATAACAGCGTCTATGGGATGACAGGAGGGCAAATGGCCCCGACAACGTTACCTGGACAGAAAACAACAACCACCCCTGCCGGCCGTATACCCGCAGGCGACGGCTTTCCGATCAATATGGCTGAACTAATAGCATCCTTTAGAGGCACTGCATTTTCTGCAAGGGTTTCCCTGCATGATAACATTAACGTTCGCAGAGCCCGAAAAGCGATGAACCGGGCATTTCAAGCCCAGGTTGAAAAACGGGGGTTTAGCATGGTTGAGTTGCTTTCGGCCTGCCCGACCAATTGGCGCCTGTCACCTAAACAATCGCTTCAGCGAATTACAGATGAAATGATTCCTGCTTTTCCATTAGGTACATTTAAAGATTTTTAAGACAGAAACTCAATTCCGGTATTGGAGGAGATAGAGATGGAATATTCAGTTGTGATGTCAGGGTTCGGCGGCCAGGGAGTGCTGATGATGGGAGAATTGCTGGCCTTCTGTGGAATGAAAGCAGGTCTGAATGTAACCTGGATGCCCGCATATGGAGTTGAAATGCGCGGTGGATCAGCCAATTGTACCGTAGTTCTTTCTCAAGAAGCAATCGGAGCACCACTTACAGGCATACCTAAAGCAGTTATAGCCATGAGTGAACCGGCTCTGAAAAAATTCGGACCGCAGCTTAGAGATAATGGATTGTTGATGATAAACAGTTCGCTGGTTAACGAAACAGCTGCCAGTTTTAACAGCAATACAGAAACACTGATGATACCAACCCTGGATCTGGCAACAGAAACGGGTAATGAAAAAATGGCCAACCTGACCATGCTTGGCGCTTTTCTGGCTCATACGTCAATACTCGATTTTAACCAGGCAGCAGCACAGGTATCTTCTTTTCTCTCTTTCGAAAAACAAAAACTGGTACCACATATAGAAAAAGCCCTTTATAAGGGCAAAGAGTACATTGAATCACTTTGATTGACAAGTTCAGGTGATTGTTTTGATCCGGCAAAGACAGTCATAATATGCGGCCTGATTACCCATATCAGTGAGGCGATCGGCCGTTAAATTATTTACAGCAGCTCCGCTTTGATGCCACCATCCTTCATAGACCAATACTGTATTCGGAGGCACACGGTCACTTACTTTTACCTTTAATTTTATACTGCCACGTTTGGTGGAAACAGATATCAAAACCCCATTTATAAGCCCTTCTTCTTCAGCTGTTTCCGGATGAATATACGCTTCAGGTTGATGATCATTTCGAGGCAGGCGGTGCGTTGAATGAATGCTTTCCCTGGCATGAGGCGTGACAAACCAGTATTTAAACCCCTGCGCAATGAGAATACTGTCACTTAATTCGAATGGCTTAATATATTCCGGCAACCCGCTGGCTCCATCTATTTCTGCCTTTTTTGAATAAAAATTATATCTGCCATTATCTGTTTTAAAAATTTTGTCAGCCCATGGCACAGAATCAAATCCTATGGGTATTATTGGCCCCTTGCTTTTCAGATCATCAACAGTTATTCCCTTTTCTTCTGAAAGGGGTTTTATTGATTTTTCAAGCAGCCTGCCCGGTTCAGCCTCTATAAAATCATTAATATCAAGCAGATCTGCCAATTCTTTCAGGTATTCATATTCAGGCCTGCATTCACCCGGCGGATCAATAACTTTAGGAGCATAAGCAATATACTGGTGACTCATGGAATTAAAAAAGATATCTTCTGCTTCGAGAAAACCGGTAACCGGTAAAACAAGGTCGGAAGCAGCAGCCGTATCGGTCATAAATTGTTCAGCAGTCACTATGAAAGGGATCTTTTTAAAAGCCCTGCATAAACTGCCGCTGTCACCTACCTGAACCAGGGGATTTGCCCGGCTTATGTAGGTAAACTCAATCGGCGGATCTGTCAGGTCGGTAAGGGCTGCGGCAAACTTCGGTTTAGGATAGTAGCGGCGATTAGAGTTTAAATCATCACCCTTTAAAAAAGCATGGTCGATCAAATTTGTAACCCTGAAATTAACGTAGCTGGCACCACCGCCATTAATTCCTATATTCCCGGTTATAGCTGCCAGTGCATCTATTGCCCTAACTGTACTACCACCATTACTGTGCCGCTGCATGCCAATGCCAATAAGGATGGCAGCCGGTTTCGAGGATGCGTATGCACGGGCCAATTCGATAACCTGTTTCGCACTTAACCCGGTAATCTCGGCAGTCTTTTCCGGTGTAAATTTTTCACACAGCCCGGCAAATTGTTCAAAGCCATAACTGAAATCTTCTATGAAGTTGTGATCAGCCATCCCATTTTTAATTATTTCCCTTGCCATCCCCAGGGCAAGGGCGCCGTCAGCAGCAGGTTTGATCCTTATATATTCATGTGCAAAAACAGCTGAGGCTGTTCTGACGGGATCGATTAAAATCACCCGGGCGCCGTTTTCGCGGGCCTTTCGGATATACGGCAGCAGGTGAATCTGGGTATCGGCAGGGTTGCGGCCCCAGATTATGACCAGTCGGGAATTGAGCAGATCTTCATGATGGTGTGAAAGTACGTCTCCAAAGTCATAACGCTGTGCAGCAAGCCCAGCCGCCCAGCAAAGACTGCCCCGGTGCACAGTGCACCCGCCAAGAGCACTGAAAAACCGCGACTCAATATTCTTCAGCAAACCACCGTAACCCCCGTCATAGTAATGAAGTAATGATAGAGGACCGGCCTTTGCCAGCGATTCGCCAATTTTTTCTTTCATCAGTTGCAGTGCACTGTGCCAGCTGGTTCTCTCAAAGTTGCCCTTATTTTTCAATAAAGGGTAACGCAGCCGATCCTGCCGGTAAATGCGCTCAATATGCTTTTTCCCTTTTGCACAAACAGACCGGCCTGTTATCGGCTGGTCCGGATCAGCGCCAATTGAAACAACTATTCCTTTTTCGAGGCCTACAATTAATGCGCACTGATCCCAGCAATCAAGGGGACAGACAGTTTTATAGTACTTCAGAATTATCACCAGCCACTCAACTTGATAAAACGCTATTATTAAGATCTTAAGGTCTGAGTCTGTCAACTACCGCCCTCATGTGATCAATGGTGGTGCCGCAGCAACCTCCGACAATGCCGGCTCCATTATCAATGCATTTCATGATTCCATCAGCAAAATCGTCTGCTGTCATATCATAACATGTGCGACCATCTTTTAGTTTCGGTCTGCCTGCATTCGGCTGAGCTATAAGCGGCAGGGTTGTATGACTTTTAAAAAGAGATATAATATCTGCCATTTCCAAAGGGGTTAACTCGCCGCAATTAGCTCCCAATACATCAGCGCCGTTTTTTTCAAGGGATTCTGCGATTTCAGCCACAGCGCTGCCCATGATAGTTCTCCCGCCTTTTTCGGTAGTGGCAAATGAAAGCGTTACAATGACAGGCAGGCCAGTTTCCATCCTGCAGCCCTTTAGGGCACATAGCGCTTCGCGCAGATCGGTCATGGTTTCAATTATTAAACCATCCACTCCGGCTCCCACAAGAATCGCGGCAGTTTCACGATAATTTTCAATAAACTCTTCTTCTCTATAATCACCGTAAGGCTTAAGCAAACGCCCGGTCGGCCCGAGATCACCTAATACATACTTACTGCTGCCGGCAGCCTCTCTGGCTAATTTTACTCCTGCTTCATTGACCTTACGGAGATCTATCTTAATCTTATGGGATT
>JAHYJM010000125.1 GCA_019428945.1 Bacillota bacterium
GATAATGGCTGTTTTTACAGTGTCATCGCCAATTTCATCCCTGATCACATCAACTGCCTCAAAGGTTTCCAACCCCCAGATACCCTCAGCCGAGCGTATTTCAACTTTACCATTGTCGATCCAGATGTAACTGGGTTCGGCTGCCGCACCGGCAATGATTATTCCGTCGTAGCCGCAGTAACGGATCTCCTGGGCAAAATGGCCGCCGAAATAGGAGTCGGCAAATGTGCCGGTTAGTGGCGACTTTGTCACCACGCAGCCGCGCATGGCCGGAGCGAGGGTTCCGGTCAGGGGACCGGGCATAAACATCAGGATGTTTTGCGGAGAGAGCGGGTCTGTTCCGGCAGGAAGAAGATCATAAAGAATCTTTGCACCGAAACCTTTTCCGCCGACATAAAGCTTTGCCAGTTCCGGATTAAGTTCAATCTCTTTACTTTTCCCTGAGCTTAAATCGATATAGAGAAGTTTTCCCATGTAGGCACTCATTTAATCGCTACCCCCTTTTTCTCAACGAGCTGCAGGGCCCGCGGTATGCAGTATTTAACGCAGAGAGGGTCGCCATCACACATATCGCATTTATCAGCTTTATGGTCAGGGCCGATCTGGATCATATTGTCTGGACAAGCCTCGACACACACTCCGCAGCTTGTGCAGGTTTCCTTGTCAATCAGCACAACCCCAGTCTCTTCCGACCTGCTGATTGCATTAAACGGGCATGAATTAAGGCAGAAGGGGTTTTCGCACTGGGTGCAGACAATCGGCCTGTTGACCAGGTTTTCATTCTCACTTAAAATTTTCAAACGCGCCGCTCGCGGGTTATAGCCGCCGACAGCCCGGTTTGAGCAGACCAGCATGCATGCCCCGCAGCCGGTGCATAAATCAAACTCGCCTCTAAGGTAAAACATCGGCATTCCTCGTTTCTTCGTTGCTTAAAGTTCGTCAACCTCTTTATACCACTTAACCTTGTCGCCAACTTTGCTGCGCATCTTCCATGCAAGCGGCTTCGGTTCGCGGTCAACATAATCACGTATTTTAGCAATACGTTCTTCTATTGTATTTTTCTCTTCACTGTCGAAAAGATCAGTTTTGGCTGTAATGGCCAGCATTTTGTCGATATTACCGGTTACTGTTCGCCAGAAACCCCATTCAGAGGCCAGAATACCGGCTATGACCGGGCCGTTAATCTCCTCGTTATCACTTTCTCCAACCGGATGTTCTGCGAGAAGCATCATGGTGTCGACAATGTCTTTTTCATTGATCTGGACAATCTGCATCTTTTCAAGAAAAAGCTCTGCCAGGGGTATTGTCAAGTCATCAACATTAAGGCGGTCACGAAGCTGCAAAACATGGCAGTAATCGAGTTTGTCAAAGAAAATATCTGAATGCATACCTGTTTCCGGGTTATCAAAAACGAGGCGATCACTGCCATACAGAGTGGTAATCATTTCATCGTCTTTATAGCCCAGCTCAGCATAAGCTTCGATGATTTCTTTATGATGCTCTCTCTTGGCAACAAAATCGGTATCTGTAAACACCCGGCCCCATTTTTTATGGATATAGTTATATTTCGGGCAGTGCAGGTGAAAAGCCAGCGCCCCAATCAAGCGCAGGGGAGCGCCCTTTTGTTCGGCCTGATTTATAATTTTTTTCGCTTCGGCGATGAACTCGCCGGCGTCTTTACCCGTATAGATGGACATCATACACCTCCTTTCTGCTTGGAGAGAAGCTAAAAAGAAAGAGGATGAGGGCCGGGGCAGGGAAATCGTTGTGCCCTGCCCCATTAAAGATCAGGTTTTTCCTCATCCTGCCGTCACCCCCCGGAGAAGGGGTAACGGCACTTCGGTAGCCTAAACCAACAGAATTTAGCGGTAATCTCTCCTGATTAAGGAGAGGGATAGTGTCTTTAACCCGAGGTCAGGACGTACTTGGTGACCCCTTTTTTGTCCATTTCGATGATTGCCCCGAGCAGGGTGCTTTGCTCATAGGAACTGCCCGGGTTAACCACGAAGGTTTTCTTCATTCGCTTAATGCCCCGGCCTTCATGAATGTGACCGGTTAGGGCCAGCGGAGGCTGATACTTCATAATTACGTCCCGCACTGTGGTGCTGCCCACTGGGATAAGTGAGCGGCCTGCATATTTCGGACGTAAATTCTCATCGAGCTCCGGCGCTTCATCAAGACCTGATCCGTATGGAGGAGCGTGCAAATTGAAGACGCACCTGCTCATATCGGTAACCTTAGAAGTCATGGCCTCAATTCTTTCCAGCAGCTCTTCCTCGCTGCACTCCCGGTGAGTATCCCAGGGAGTGGGGTTCGTCCAACCCGAACTGAGCATGTTGTAGTGGCCATCGAGATCCAGAATCTGACCCTCGGCCATGGTAATTGTTTTTGATGAAGCAAGCACGTCATCGATTTCAAACATATCGTCATTACCGGGGCATACGAAACACTTCATGCCTGTGCCAGCCAGTTTCTCATCGGCAAAGGCCACCCACCGTTCGGCCATTTTTAAAACTTCGTCGACAAAGAGTTTCTCGACTTTTTCCGAATCGGCGCTTAGTTCTTCAAAACGGTCATCGGTAATTTCGATTGGATAATAACCGCGGTCAGAGATATTCTTGATCATCCTCGCTTTGTCATCTTCATCGAGCAGCATATCTTCCTCAAGAAAGTTAACCTTGTACAAACCCTTACTGTCTTTTATGAAAGGAACAAGGGCTTTACCGGTCATGTCGCCACCCAAAATGAGGATATCAGCATTGTAGAATTTGCCGGCGTTAATGAACTTTTTCCAGCAGATCTCTGAACCGTGAACATCGGTTGCAAAAAATATGGTAGTCATAAATCATCCTCCAGAGAGCTGATCCTGCCACTTATTCGACGGGAATGCTCTTGTGAATTTCATCCAGGTTGATACCCTGCTTGCGACGGTAAATTTTCGAAGCGTTGTATATAACGATTGAGATAATATAAAGCACTGCCATATAGATGTAAGAAGTCGGCTCATTTATACCGTATACGGCATCGGTTGCCCACATGTAGAAAAGGAAGAGCAGGAAACCGCCGAAAATTATTCCGGTAACGGTAATAAGCGGCAGGCCGAAGATTTTAAGCCTGGCGATTGGTGAAGCCTTGTATAGTTCGGGATCTTTGTAGGGCAGAATGATTGCCGCAATGGTAGTGCCGAAATAGGTGACAGCAATAACTACGGTAGAGTTAAGAGCCAGTGTCTCCAGGTTTTCGGTGTAATGCATACCAGCGCTGACAATTACCCCGCCAACAGCCATTACTGCTAAAGCATTAACAGGTGAGCGGAATTTTGTTGATACACGCGCCATCCACTCAGGCAGGATGCGGTCAAAAGCTGCCGCAAAGATAACCCTTGTTGAGGAGAGAAATACAGTTCCACACCAGCCGAAGAACCAGGCGCTCATCGAGATTAAAAGCCACATCTGAAGCAGCGGGCTGTCAGTGAGGAAGCTGACGAGCAGGGCCGGGTACGGATAGGCGCCAAATGGAGAAGTGCCTTCATAGTAAGTAAAGTTGGCTGCGTTGTAGAAATCCCAGCCAATAACTCTGGCTATAAGTCCCAGGACAATGAGAGCAAGGATAGTAGTGGCAATAAGACCTGCGGCCATACTCCAGAAGTTACGTTTGAAGTCGGAAGCACCGCGAACTTCACCGTAGAGCGTAGCGCCCCAGTTTGGCCATAAGTTGAAGAAAACAACCATGGGAATCAGGGCCATACTGGCGCCAATGGCGATTCTGTTCAGAGGAGCGGCGCTGTATCCGCCTTCAGCAGAAGCGGCAAGAATCTGCTGGTAAACATCTCCTCCACCACCGGCGAAGAAAGCATTGGCATACTGGTTGAATCCGGCAATGAAATCAGTGCGGTTATTAGCCAGCATCATAATGATCATGGTTGCCATGCCTGCCATGCCAAGATAGAAACAGAACTTTTGAATACGGGCATACCAGCTCATGCCGAGGCTCACATAAATAAAGGCCAGGGCAATAACGACCAATGAAGATACAAAAAAGCCGTTAGTGCTGATAAACCAGGCTGCAGCGTTTGTAAAGCCTGCGCTGCCTGTCCAGCCGCCAAGCATGCCCAGGATGGGGGCAAAAACGTTAAAGGCAAGCATGTTGCCGTAAAGCGGAACCCAGTGCCAGAGGATCCAGGCCCAGCCGGTAATGGAGAGCACAAAACCAAGCCCTCCGCCAAGAATACGGCTCTGCCATACATAGTCACCGCCGGCACGCGGCATAACAGCCACTAGAAGACCATAAACAAATATTTCGAAGATAATAAAGATACCACTTATTACTATGGCAGTTAGCAGGTTTGCTTCGGGAATGTATGGTGCAAAGGCGAAAATGTAAAAACCGAGGGTAACCAGGTTGATCGAGAAAAATGCATAGACAAAGCCGTCGAATACTGACCATGAGCGGACCAGGCCGCTGGCTTTGCGGACAAACATTCCAGGTTGTGCCATTTTATTAATCTTCCTTTCTTAACTTGTATTTGGCGACAGGCGCCTGTAGGGCTGGCCGTTTAGGCCATTGCTTACGGGTCTCTTTATTCACCTCCGATCGTAAAGATAAAAATATTTCGGTAAGAGCTTAATGTTATTTAAATTTTCATTCGAAATACCCTTTGTGAAATGAGCTGAAATATTTAGATGAATTAGTGCAAAATGCACAAGAGGCTTGTAGCAACACAGGGGCAACACAGGGGGACGGTTCTTTTGTGTTGTTATTTGAACACAAAAGAACCGTCCGTGCGGCTGAGCAAGGTCGCATCATATAGCGGGTGAGAATCCCGTCAGGTAAAGATTAGCCATCAGCCTGTAGCCAGCCTTGGAGCCTTACTGGTGACAGTAAGGTTTA
>JAHYJM010000126.1 GCA_019428945.1 Bacillota bacterium
CCACCGCTTAAAGCTGCGATTGAGCGTTCAGCCAGATGCGATACCCCGGTCATTTCCATCGATCGTTTGACTATCTCGCAATCTTTAATGTCTTCTTTCCGGAAACGGCTCAAATAAGGAAAACGCCCCATCATTACAATCTCTTCAACAGTAAAATCAAAGTCTGCAGCTGTTTCCTGGGGCACTACCGCCATCATGCGAGCCGCTTCTTTTGTGTTAATATCTTTTAATTCACGACCGTCAAGTAGAATATGACCGGCAGTGGGCTTGAGAACCCGGCTGATACAGCGCAAAAGGGTAGATTTACCGGCTCCGTTTGCGCCAAGCAGAGCGACAAGATCTCCTTCTTCCACCCTGAAATCAGTGCCATCCAAAACCGGATGAGTATCATATGTAAGTTTTAATCCGTGAACATCAATTTCAAGACCCATCAGCTTTTATCCCCCCCCGCCGAAATAACGTAGTTTCCTGCGTTTTTTCAGCAGGTAGATAAACATGGGAGCGCCAATCATCGCTGTAATAATACCAACAGGCAGTTCTGTCGGGGCAATGATCACCCTGGCCAGCATATCTGTTGCGATCAACAGGGTTGCACCGAGAATGGCAGAGGCAGGTAGTAAAAAGCGGTGATCCGGGCCGGCTACAAGCCGGATAAAATGCGGAACTACCAGACCGACAAAGCCGATAATACCGCTGGTTGAAACTGCAGCAGCGACAAGAAGCGAAGCTCCGGCCAGGAGAATCTTCTTCACTTTCTCAGTATCTACACCGAGGTTACCGGCAGTTTCTTCTCCCAGGAGCATCGCGTTTAACTCACGGGAAAAGATAGACACACAGATATAACCAACCATCGCATAGGGCAGCATAATCTTAACCTGCTGCCAGGTTGCTCCGCCCAGGCCTCCCATCATCCAGAAAACTACCATGTGTAATTTCTCTCCGGCAAAATATGTAAGCAGCGAAACAATGGCCGACAAAAAAGCGCTGACGGCTATACCGGCCAGAAGCAGTGTCATTACCGGAACCGCCCGACCAACCCTGGCCATGCTGTAAACAAGGGTTATCGTTGCAATCCCCCCGAAAAATGCGAACAGGGGCACTGCGCCGAAACCACCAATTGTAAGACTGAAACCGCTGAGCATGGCGAAAACCGCGCCAAGCGCTGCTCCTGAGGATATACCGATTACATATGGATCAGCCATGGGGTTGCGAAACAGACCCTGGAAAACTGCGCCTGAGACAGCGAGCGAACTGCCGACTGCAGCGGCCAGAAGCACACGGGGAATTCTGATCTGCAGCAGTATATCCCGGTAGACCACCGCCACTTCGGCTGCCGTCTCCGACTCATAAAAGGGTAGCATATCGAGTAGGATGGCGAAGATATTTCGCCACCCTATTGAAACTGCGCCCCAGATCATACCGAAGATCATAACCAGTATAAGAGCCAGGATCAGCCCGGTCATAAAGAGGGGTTTTTTTAATCCGCCGGAGAAAATATTACTTTTAATAATCATTCTTTCCATAATTAGCATCTACATTCCGTAACTAAGTTATTTAAATCCCTTTAAAACAAATGCGGATAGAATATCCTTGCCGCTTCTTCAATTGCTTCAACCACACGCGGACCCGGTCGGGCAAAGGAATCGTCAGATATGCCATAAACCTGGTTATTCAAAACAGCAGGCATGTTTTCCCAGCCTGGCCGGGTTGTCATAGCTTCTATAACAAAATCAGCAGTGCCGTGGTAATCGGGATATAGAATTATATCAGGCTGCCGCTCAGCTACGACTTCTGCACTTATTTGAGGATAACTTTCATCGATATCACCGAAGATATTGACACCACCGGCAAGCGAAATAATTTCGTTGATGAAAGCATTCCTACCGGCGCTCATCAGGGGATCTGAATAAACTTCATAATAAACCTTCACTCTCTCTTCTTCAGGAACCTGGCTGACGATCGCTTCGACTGCCTGGATCCGCTCCTGCATTGAAGCGATCAAGGCCTCCCCATTGGCAGTAACACCGGTAACTTCTGCCACAAGGGAAATGCTTGAATAGAGTTCGATCAGGTTTGCTGATTCAACAACTAAAACAGAAATACCAAGCTCTTCCATTCTGGGAACTTCTTCGACATGAATAGTTGAAGCAATAACCAGACCAGGCTCAAGTTCAACTATTCTTTCTAAGTTTGGAGTGGAGAACCCCCCGACAATCTCTTTTTCCTGAGCTTCCGCAGGATAGTTGCAATACTCAGTAACACCAACCAGACGGTCAGCCAAACCAAGGGCAAAGACAACTTCGGTATTGCTGGGTGAAAGGGAAATAATCTTATCCGGTATTCCGCTAAAAACGACTTCGCGGCCCATCTGGTCGGTAACAATTATTTCACCGCTTGTTTCAGCGGCGATCTCTTCTTCACCGGATTGATCGCTTTCTAAAACCTGTTCTGTGCCGTCACAGCCGCCAATTAAAAACAGTCCTATAAATAACAACAATACTAAAAACAGCAAACTTTTCTTCAAACCGTATCTCTCCTTTACGATAAAAAAATATGCTCCATCTTTCACCAGGGAAAGTTGGAGCTTCTTGTTAAAAAACAAAAAACCACGGTAAAACGTGGCATTTACCCCGCCTTACCCTTTCACCCGAAGGGGATAAGCGCGCTGGCAGGCAGGTCTCCTGGCTCGTGTTCACTGCACTTCTCGCCTTCCCGGTAAAACCAGTGGCTCTTGAGAAGTTGCATCCCACTTACAGTGGCGGGACCGCGCCGGACTTTCACCGGCTTCCCTTTTTAAGTAAAAATACACCTGACAGACTTATATTCAATTGTCGCTGATATTATAGCACCCGTATTACCTGTTGTCTACACGCAGCCCTGTATTATTATTTTAATCTTTACTTACCGGCCTGAATCTGAACACGTTCTTTTAAAAGCCCCACACTAGCCAAAGAATAAATAGCAAGCCCTATCCAGATAAAACTGAAACTGATCAAGTGCGAGATGGAAAAATATTCTTTGAAAAGAAATACACCGAGAATAAGGCTTATAGTTGGAGCAATATACTGTAGAAAGCCCATCATGGAGAAAGTGGTTTTTTCAACCCCACGGGCATAGAACAGCAGTGGAATCGCAGTAATCGCACCAATACCAACCAGGATCAGGGTCAGGTAAAGCGGAGCTGTAACAAAGGAGCCGGTACCGCTTAACTCCAGCCTGAGAATGAAAAATAGAGCAACAGGCATGACAACTAAAGTTTCCAGAGTTAAAGCGGTAATCGAGTCAACAGCAACAATTTTCTTGACCAGACCGTAAAGCGCAAAGCTACCGGCCAGGTACAAAGCAAGCCATGGTACGCGTCCGTATTGAACCGTAATCACTAAAACGCCTATAGCTGCGAAAATTAGCGCTGTTAACTGCCAACGGCTCAGTTTTTCCTTGAAAACAACAACACCCAATAATACCATCACCAGGGGATTGATGAAATAGCCCATGCTTGCCTCTATAACCTGGTTGGTATTTACAGCGTAAATATAGACATACCAGTTAACGCTGATTAAAACTCCGGAGAAGAAAACCAGCAGCAGTTTTTTTCTATTGGCCATCACCGCAAGAATTGCTTTCCAATCCCGTTTAATCGCAACTATAATAATCATAAAAATAAATGACCAGAATATCCGGTGAAAAAGGATTTCTATCGGAGGAACAACCTGCAGCAGCTTCCAGTATAAAGGCAAAAACCCCCAAAGAGTATAAGCAGCGACGCCATACCAGATACCCGCACGGTTCTTATCTGCATCAATTAAGTCTAAACTCATCTGAACATCCCTCACGAAAAAAGCTATAGTTGAACAACAACTATAGCTTAATACTTTACCTGAGTTAGCGCAATATCCCCGGGTAATTTTATTTTTTATCGCCACAATCGGGACAATCTTCTCCTGTAGGCCCGGGAACATTAAAACCTAACCTGCGGCGACGACAGCGACCGCAGATACGTTCACCTTCCAGGGCATAGGGGCCACCGTGAATGCGCAAAACTTTGCCTTCTACAATTGCACGGGCTACTTTTTCATGAGCAGAGACAAGGATTCTCTGCAGTGTGCTTTGGGCGACATCCATCCGGGCGGCACACTCATTCTGTTCAAGCTTTTCAATATCTTTTAAACGCAAAGCTTCAAGTTCATCAACAGTAAGAACTACTTCATCAAGAAGTGTAATTGGAACCCCCGTTGGTTTAAAATAAGTGTAACGGGGCATTGCACTGACCTTGCGCGGCTTAAATGGACGTGGCATAACTATAACTCCTCTAAGATGATATTATTGCTGTCATTAATCTTAGCAAAAATTTCTGTATATTACAACTAGTAAAGAAGCGAGGTTACTTTATCCCACACAGAGCTGACAGAAGCGCTTAAAATTTATTGGGTATATATCTGTTATTTTTATTATAAACCTTTTTTGGGTATAAATCCACAATTATTTTCAACGGGGATAGCAGAATGGAAATAATCATAGTTCCGGGAATCAAAGCTTCAGAAATAAGAAACCCGGCTGATAACAGCCGGGTAGTTTACCTTTGATTACTTTCTGATGTAAGCCTTACAGCAGGGCAGCGATTATCTCCCGGCAAAAAGCCGGCAGATCTTTTGGAGTACGTGAAGTAATAACATTACCATCTCGAACTACTTCACTGTCGACATATTTAGCTCCACCGTTTACCAAATCATCTTTAATCGAGAAAAAAGAGGTTGCTTCACGTCCTTTAACCGCCCCTGCAGAGACCAGCATCCAGGGACCATGACAGATAGCTGCTATTATTTTGTCTTTCTTATAAGCCTCACTTACAAAGC
>JAHYJM010000011.1 GCA_019428945.1 Bacillota bacterium
TGCCGATCATTATGGAATCAAGAATGAAAAAGATGCGCTAAGAGCCGAAACAGAAATACCGAGTCTCTTTGATGCCGGTATAACCTCCATTGCCATCGATGCATCACATCAACCTGATGCTCAAAACCTGATCACGAATATAGCAATGAACAGGTTTGTTCCCGCCTGGGCGGGCCTTGAAACCGAAGTCGGCGAAATCAAGGGATCACAGGGTTTATCAACTCCGGAAGAGGCTCTGTTTTTGATTCAGGGTCTTAATGCGAATAAAATCTTTCCCGACTGGATCGCCCTGAATAATGGAACCACCCATGGCATTGAAGAGAGTGATGCCGGCATTCAGGTTGAGTTGACTGCATCTATTCACAATGCCATTGCAAAATACAGAGTTTCAGGTGCTCAACATGGCACCTCCGGAAACAGTTCGGAACGCTTGCGTGAAATTGCGACAAAAACCAATACCACCAAAGCCAATGTTGCCACTGCCCTGCAGATGATTTCTTGGGGTGTCCAGGTAAATGACTATGGAAATGCCATATTAGATGATAATGGAAATTTCATAAAACTAGAAGGGGCTGGAGTTACAGAAGAACTCTGGGCTGAAATGGTTTCTTATGCCGATGCCAATCAACTCAGAAAGGGAGATTACAAAAAGCTGAATCTCCCCTTTGAAAATAAAATATTAGGACAGGCCAGGGAAATACGTGACCGGATGGCTGAAGGTGTGGAAAGGTTCGTTTTCGACCTTCTGACCAATGTATTTAATGCCGCCGATACTGCCCCCCTGGTAACTGAAGCTATCTTAAAAAGCGGATCCTTCGATCCGGGCCCAAAGGCGGAGATCTTTGAAGATTCAGCCGAGTGGACAGCAGAAAAAATTAAAGAAAAAGCAAAAAGCCTTCCCGAAGATAAAGGCCTGGCGGGAAACTTTGACGATTAGTTTAGACGAGGTTTCAGGCATAACAATAATAAAACCACCTTTAATGAGAAAGTGAAAACAACATTAAAGGTGGTTTTGTAGTTTTATTATAAGTATTTTTAACTAAGTCTACTTTTCATCACATACCATGCAAGCCCGGGTGCCTTTAGGCACAACGCAAATAAAGTCAAATTGATCACCGCTACAAATGAAATGGTGTTGTTCATCCGGAGCGACAAAAACTGCACAACCAGGCAATAATTCAACTTCTCTGTCTGTTGTCTTCAATTTTCCTTTTCCTTTAACTACAAAAGCCTGATGTTCCCATTTATGATTGTGCCAATCTGTGGAAATATCACCGGTAAGGGAAAAATAACGCATTTCAAAATTAGGGGCGCCTTCAGGTTCACCGAGCAGCCAGCGAACTGTAACTCTGCCTTTTCCTTTCATGCTATTGGGAGTAATTTCGATTTCTTCAGTCTTTTCCAAATCGGTAACATACATAACTTCAGCCTCCTATCAGTAAATACCAGAAATACCACACCGGGATGATTCCTATAATATAGAATTTAATGCCTGAAAAATTCACGTGCAACGAAATCTGTTAAGCTGTGAGGATCACGCTCAAGGATCTGCCGCAGAACGAAATTATTACCGCATAAACCATATGAAGCATAATATTCAAACATTCTGATTAACATTTCAATCTCATACTGTCCCATTCCTATTTCTTCAACATCAGAGCGCCAAATCTCTAGTTCAATTTCTTTAACTTTGACCGGCTGTTCCAAAACCCTGGATAAAACAGCTGCCACTTCACCCTGTGTTAAACCTTTCGAACCGACTATTTCATAAACTGCTTCCTTATGACCGGGTTCTGTCAGGACAACAGCTGCAGCCCTGCCTAAATCAACAAGGTCAACCATGCTGAGTTTTGTATCTGCAGGGTATGGAATCCTGTAATAGCCTTCATCTAAGATAGATTTTTTTCCGGCAAGGATATTCTGCATGTAAGGGGCCGGCTGTAAAATTGTGTATCTAAGACCTGATTCAAACAGAAGCTCTTCAACCTGTAATTTTCTCCAGTGGTGCAACATTTTTTCAGTTTGGGGATGAAGAACTGAATGATAAACAAAATGTTCGAGGCCGAATTTTTGTGCTGCATTGATCGCCATACGGCCAATTTCAACTTCACCTGGATGCATATTCGGGCAAATATGGTAAACAGCCTCTGTGCCTTTCATAGCTTCCTCAAAACTGCCTGATTTGGTCATATCACCAATGATGGCATCTGCTGCACCCAATTTTATCAGTATTTCAGCCTGTTCCTGACTGCGGACCAAAACCCGCACCGTTTCCCCACGCTCTAAAAGTGCGTTTAATACTGCCTGACCAGTCTTTCCTGCCGCTCCGGTAATCAGGATCATTAAAAATCTTCCTCCCCTGAAATATTGTATTATAAGATTACTATAAGCCCAGGTAAAGCTCAATAGCCAAAAATTAAGCAGACTAGCCTGGTAAGCCTTTTGTCGGTTTATTCTCTCGGATATCTCTGGTATAATGTTGTAGAATATGTGATTGCTTCCAAATATGATATGGCTTAACTCAAACAAAATTTTTTATTTTCCGCTTATCTGCATATGGCATAGAATAATGGTTTGACCAAACAATTACAGGAGGTAATTGTAATGCAATTTACCGGAATTACGATAGGGATACCCCGTGAAATTATGCCTGGAGAAAGAAGAGTTGCAGCTGTTCCCGAAACAATCAGTAAAATGATCGCGGCCGGTGCAGATGTACTTGTCGAAACCGGAGCCGGTAATGGAGCCTATATTGACGATGATAGTTACAGGGACAAGGGCGCTGAAATTATAAGCGATCCGATTGAACTTTATAAACGGTCTAACCTGGTTATAAAAGTTAAAGAACCGCGCTACCATGAAAAACTCGGCAAACATGAAGCTGAACTTCTTCAACAGGACTCCATCCTGATTGGTTTTCTGCACCCGGCCCACTCTGTAAATCATGCCGGCCTGAAAATACTGGCTGAGCGCAATATAACCAGCTTTACTCTCGATGGGATCCCCCGTATTTCAAAAGCCCAGCAGATGGATGCTTTAACTTCAATGAGCACTGTTGCCGGATATAAAGCGGTAATTTTCGCGGCGGGTCATCTTGGTCGCTTTATTCCAATGATGCCGACTTCCTTCGGCATTATCCAACCAGCTCAGTTTCTAGTAATCGGTACCGGCGTAGCAGGACTGCAATCTATTGCTACAGCGAAACGTCTTGGCGCCAAGGTAAAAACTTTAGACATTCGCCCTGATGCAAATGAACAGGCACGGAGCCTGGGTGCAGAAAATATTGAGTTTAACATACCAAAAGAAGTTGCAGTTGGCACAGGCGGCTATGCCCGCCGACTGGATGAAGAATGGTATGCCCGCGAACGAGATGCAATTGCCCCGCATATTGCCCAGAGTGATGCAGTGATATTAACTGCTCTTATCCCCGGTGAAGTAGCTCCCAGGTTAATCGATGAACAAATGGTCAGCACAATGAAAAAAGGATCTGTTATTGTAGATATTGCTGTTGACCAGGGAGGCAACTGTACTCTGACTTGCTGCGGTGAAGATTACGAGTACAATGGAATTATTATCAGCGGGATAATGAACATCCCTGCCACACTACCTGTAGATGCTACGAATATGTTCGCTCAGAACGCCTGGCACTTTATATCTTACCTGGTTCAGGAAGGTAAGGTTAATACAGACATTGATGATGACATAGTACATCCCACACTGGTTACTACCGGAAAGAGAATCGTCCATCACGGCGCGCTCATGGCCATGGGGATTGAATAGGAGCTGATTGATTAATGTTGACCTCAATTCTTATCATCCTGATCGCTTCGGCCCTGTTTGGCTACAGGATCATTTCCGCAGTACCCGCCCTCCTTCATACACCACTGATGTCAGGAATGAACGCCCTGTCGGGTATTACTGTTATCGGGGCCCTGACTGTTTTTATTTCAGCACCTGCAGAAGCTGCAGGGTGGGCAGCAGCAGCCCTAATCCTGGCAACTATAAATGTGGTGGGCGGTTTTTGGGTAACTGAACGGATGCTGCGCATGTTTAAAGGCAAAAAAAGTGAAGGTGAGGTAGAAACACCATGGCAATAACAATCATCATCGCCTCACTTATAATCTGTGGATTCCTGGCCGGGATCCGCCTGATGCAATCACCCCGCAGCGCATTATGGGGCAACCGTCTCGGCGCTCTGTCAATGTTGACAGCTATTATATATACCTATATAGCCACCGGCCATGGCGCTCCGACCAGTACTCTGATTTATATCGCTATTGGCACTCTGACAGGCTTTGTACTGGGCCAGAGTGTTAAAATGATTCACATGCCTCAAACTGTAGCTCTTTTAAATGGTCTCGGAGGCGCAGCTTCAGCGCTTGTTGCCTGGGTTGCATTAAGCAGTTCAGGAAATAAGGTGGTTTTTCTCTTTACAGCAGGCCTTGCAGTTGCTATCGGCGCCCTGACTTTCAGTGGAAGTGTAATCGCCGTTTTAAAGCTGCAGGGGCTGGCTTTCCGTCACCCTGTAAATCTTAAAGGTCACGGTCATATCTTGCGTTTGGCTATTTTATTATCCTTATTAGCTGTAATTATAAATAGTTTTAGCCCGGGATACAGTTCACTTACAGTTATTGCTGCAGGTTTGGCATTGCTGGCCGGTCTGCTGATGGCACTGCGCATCGGAGGAGCAGATATGCCAATTGTAATATCTTTACTTAATTCACTTTCAGGTATAGCTGCCGCAGTGGCAGGTATAGCTGTTGAGAATTTGATTCTGACCGGAACGGGCGCACTGGTAGGCGTTGCCGGTCTAATCTTAACCCGGATAATGTGCCGGGCAATGAACCGCAGTCTGCTGTCAGTGCTGGCCGGATTCGTACCGACAGCTAAGAAAGATATAGACTCAGGGGACAGGGAAACATTAGATAAAGAATCAGGCCAACCCGGCGTGGCGGAAACACCTGAAAAACCAACGCTGGAGTTTATTATTAACGACGCTCAAAAGATCATCATTGTTCCAGGTTACGGGATGGCTGTCGCCCAGGCCCAGATGGCCGTACGCGAACTGGTTGATACCCTTGAAGCTCAGGGAAAGGAAGTTAAATTCGCTATCCACCCAGTAGCAGGCCGTATGCCCGGACATATGAACGTCCTTCTGGCTGAAGCAGGAATCGATTATGATAAACTACTCGATATGGACACAATTAACCCCCAGTTTGAGCATGCAGACCTGGTCATTGCCATAGGAGCATGCGACGTTATTAATCCGGCTGCCAACAGCGCTGAAAACACACCAATCACAGGGATGCCAATTCTTGAAGCTGAAAAAGCCAGACATATTATAATCTGTAACCTTGATGAAAAACCAGGATATTCAGGGGTAGACAACCTACTCTACAGCAAATTGAATGTAACCACCATCTGGGGCAACGCTTCAGAAACAGTTCCGGAACTTACAGCCAGATTAAAGAATCATAAATAACCAGTTCTGATTTGATGCTTCATGGATGAAGTTATTATTCTACAGAAGAGAATAACATCTTTTGTTAGAAGATACTCCTGCCGTATAAAAAACCGATTAGCGAAAGAAGAGCAGAAAGAGTTGAACCCCAGGCTAAATCAACCAGGGTTACTTTCAGAGGCCAATTCCTTAAAGTTGCCAGGTTGGTCAGGTCATATGTGGCATAGCAGATAAAACCGAAAAAAGCTCCCGAGAAAAATGCATAAACCCCACTATCCCGCAATATTGCCGGATAAGTAACAAAATAGATTAATCCAACTATAAAGGCGAGGTAGAATACGATCGCTGCCGGCCAGTTTACCTTTGGGGCCATAATAAAACCTAATTGATCACGGTAAAACTTCTTTGCCACCAGACCCAGCCAGATCATATCAATGACAAAAAAAGCAGCAAGGGTTACCAGGTATAACTGCAAATATTTAATCAGCATTTAAAATCCCTCCGGTCTTATTAATTTTTTTTCGGAAACCATGGGAAGAACTTATTTGTTACTTTTGCATATTCCTGAAATTCAGCATTATCCTTATACTTACGCTCCAGCATAGGTACACCGGAAACATAAAGCAGCAATAAAGTAATGGTAAGCGGGCTGATAATGGCACTGTAGCCATCGGGCACAGATAAAGAAAGCAAAAAGATTCCCCACCACATTGTTGCTTCCCCAAAATAGTTTGGATGTCTGGTATACTTCCAAAGTCCGCTCTTGATAACATGCCCTTTGTTGGCAGGATCCTTCTTGAATTCTGCCAGCTGTTTATCACCAACAGATTCGAAATAAAAACCAATAATCCAAACCAGCAAGCCAAGATAATCGAAAAAATTTAAACCAGGCTGTGGATTGGCGTTTACGAGAATTATCGGGTAACCGATCACAAGCATGAGAAAACCCTGGAGCATAAAAACCTGTAATAAAGCACGGGGAATCAACCAGCGGCCCCACTCCTCACGCCATTTGGCATAGCGAAAATCTTCAGGCTTACCCCAGTTGCGCTTGATTATGTGATAAGCCAGACGTCCTCCCCAGATTGTAACCAGTATGGTCAAAAGGATGTTTCTCTCCGCATATGCACCCTGGCTGATCAAGGTAAAAAAAGCAACAAGGACAAAACCTGCCCCCCAACCCATATCTACGATAGAATTATTTTTAATGATCTGAGCCACCAGGAAAAATATCACGAAGTATACAAATACCACTAATGCTGTTTGCCAAAACAGTTGTGTCATAATAGCATCACTATCCTTTCTTATTAATAATGTAATATTCGGTTTTAATACTATATCATATACCTGTTACTGTAAAAACAAGGTTTTCGATATTTAATTCAAGTAAATAATCTCTGGTTCAAAATATGCGCTTTGCATTTTAAACAGATGCAGAATTGTTTGATTTATTATATAATATTTTTCACAACTGCAATATGAAAAAATATTATAATGAACAGCGGGGTTAAATAATGGAAATTAAGTGGTATGGCACAGCATCGCTGGAAATTAAAGATATCGGCTCTTCGATTATCTTTGACCCTTTTTTCTCATTGAACAAGGATCTGTCCGTTCCCAAGCCCGACCAATTCTCCGGAGGCAGTGATATCTTTATTACTCATGGTCATTTTGATCATTTAATGCACCTACAGCAAATCCTCGCTGGAGGACAGATGAATGTATACTGCTCAAAAGAAGCAGCAGATAGCCTGCGAAGAGATGGTGTGGATGTAAACAGGGTTAATATAATAAACCCCGGAGACATTATCGAAAAAGGCCCCTTAAAGATTGAAGTTCTTAAAGGAGCCCACATTCGCTTTGACTTACCTTTAATCATAAAGACCCTTTTCAGTCGCAGAGCAATATCCCACTTCAAAGAGTTGAAAGAACTTATAAAGCTTGCAAAATTGTATCCCGAAGGCGAAGTTCTTATCTATAAAATATCGAACGGCAGCAAATCAATTTTACACCTGGGCAGTCTCAACCTTGACCCAAATGAAACCTACCCGGCAGATATTGATCTGCTCACATTACCTTTCCAGGGACGCAGCGATCTGGACAGTTACGCTGTTCAGTTTATTGAGAAACTCAGACCAAAGACCCTTTACCTGCATCACTTTGATGATACATTTCCGCCCGTATCAAGCCCGGTAAACATAGCACCTTTTACAGCCAAAATTGCAAAGATTTATCCCGAGATGTCTCTTTATATACCGGAATATGGAAAACCAATGATCATATAAACCGGTTTTACTATTTTCCTGCTACCTCTCAGAAGGATTTAACTACAACTAAGCCCTCCTGCCGGCAAATCTACAGGAGCCACTAAAATACTGAGATCGCTTGATTACTCTTATTCTGCTGATAGCTCCCATAAATAAAGGGAGGCTACAGAGCCGTATGGTGAAAATCTTTGACGATACCTTTCAAATTCTTTGCTTGTCAGATCTTTCAAGCCGTAAAGATTGATCATTCCCCTGCGGATAGCCAGATCCCGATAGCTTACAACATCAGGGCGGCAGAGTGAGAATATAAGCAGCATTTCTGCTGTCCATACCCCGACTCCATGAAGGGCAGATAGTTTTTCTATAATATGCTCATCAGACATTAATCTCAGACCGGGGAAATCAATTTTACCCGATACTGCTGCTTCAGCTATCCCTCTGATATACCCGGCTTTCCTTTCCGACATACCGCAGTTTTTAATATCAATGAGATTCGCCCTGAGGATCTTATCCGGAGTTAATTCGTCCAGCAAACTAAATAACCTTGTCTTTATGGTTGCTGCCGCTTTCTTCGATATCTGCTGGCTGATAACACTTAAAATCAAAGCCGTAAAGGGATCGGGTGTAATTTCACGTTTGATCATCCCAATCTTATCGATGGCGGCACCCAGTTTTTTATCCCTGCTTTTCAGGTATTCAGCTTCAGTTAGACCATACTTGAATATATCCATAACCGATTCCTTTTCTCTGCACTCTCTTATTCTAAAACAGATTTAGCTTCATCTATATCTTACAGGCACTATTGCCCTGGGTTGAGTATCACTTACTATTATTTCATTAATACATTTACCTCTCTTTGTTACGTCGAACGCTGCTTACGATCAACCATGTACCCAAACCAATCAAAACTGCAATCCAGAGATAGTTTAAGAGGTTTAGCCGTTCAACCAGCTGACCTGTTGAACCGAGAGAAATAATCACAGCCAGCAGCAGCAGGCCTGCTGCCGGATAAAGCGGCCAAAATCTTTCACCGTGGTCCATTTTTCTGTACCAGTAAGTGTGAACCAAAAATACTGCAAGAAAACTTATGCTTAAACCTATAAAAAAGAAGGCCGGGCTCAAACCGCCACCGCCGAATGCTTCCGAAAAGGAAGCATAGAGGGCAATTGAAAGAAGGACCGTTCCCGGGATTAAGAAACCGACATTCCCATATTCTTTTCTGGCCCCCAGGAGTACATAAGTTGCAATAAAGCCAAGGGCGAGCAAAAAAAGAAATGCCTGTCCAGGAATCACACCAAGCTGATTAAGGAGCAAAAATACTCCGGCAATAATTAAAAGAATTCCGCCTTTAATTGATTTAGTCATACTAATCATCTCCCTTGTTTTTCTTAATTGTAAACAAGGAACCTTAGCCGGCCAAGTCACCGTGGTCACGAAATATTTATCTGCAATTATGACCACAGTCACATTTTATAAAGTACCCGCTAGATTAAATTATTTTTTAAAGCCAGTAATACCGCCTGGGTGCGATCATTTGTCCCTAATTTACTGTATATTATGCTGACCTGATTTTTAACTGTACCCTCGCTTAGAAACAGTGTGGAAGCAATATCGCCGTTGTTTAAACCTTCGGCCATCAAAGACAGTATTTCTTTTTCACGGCTGGTCAGAGTAACCAGCGATCTTCCGGATGGTAAAACCTCTGCTGAAACCAATTCGCCCGAAGCCCGCTCAACCAGCTTTGCTGCGATTTCGGGCTGCATCACTATATCGCCCCTGTAAGTAGCCCTGATCACTGCCAGTAATTTTTCAGAAGGCAGATCTTTTAACAGGTAAGTTTTTGCTCCTGCTTTCAGGGCTTTGACAATCAGTTCGTCGTCATCAAAGGTTGTTACTACAATTACTTTGGTTTTCAGGCCCGCTGCGCTTATTTGCCTGGTTGCTTCAACGCCATCCATTTCAGGCATCCGGATATCCATCAATGCTATGTCGGGTTTTAAACTGCGGCACAAGTCAAGGGCTTCTTTACCATTAGCTGCCGTGCCCTGAACGATAATATCCTTTTCCAGTTCAAGAATTGTTTTGAGTCCTTCTCTCATTAGCTGTTGATCATCGGCTATAACAACCTTTATAATCTCTTTCATCGGTTAATCTCCTCCAGGATCAGCCTTACCAGAAACCCTCCATTTTTATGGCTGGTAAATGATACCCGGGCGCCCATTGCTGTAGCCCTTTCCCGGATGCCCTTTAAACCGTACCCTTCAATAATCTCATTGGCCCCACTACCATCGTCATTAATTTCGAGAATCAACCCTTCGCCTTCACACTGCAAGCTAATTCGAATCATTTTTGCATTTCCATGGCGGATACTGTTTGTTATGCTTTCCTGTATGATCCTGTAAAGTAAAGTTTCAACCGGCGCAGTCAGTTTTAATTCTTCATCCAGTATAAATTCAATTTTGCTGCCGCTGCCGGAGAAATCGCGCTCTATACCTTTAATGGCTGCAGCAAAGTCCATCCTATCAAGATCACCCGGCCTTAAGGCTTTAACAGTTAGCCGGACTTCATCCAATCCTCTGCGGGCCTGTTCCTGACTTTTTTCAATCTCTTCCAGCGCTTTATGCAAATTTTTATCCAGCAGTTTTTTTCCTGCTTCCAGACTGACAACTATCGCAGTAAGAGTATGAGCCAGGGTATCGTGCAATTCACGGGCAAGGCGGGAACGTTCCTCAACTGCCGCCAGATGCTCTCTTTCTTTGCTAATTTCAATCAGCTTATGGTAAGCCTTCTCGAGATCGGAACGCGACCGGTCCAGTTGTTCAAGGGCATGTTCAGCCCGTTTCCTCTCTTCAAGCTGCTTTCGGGCCATGTAGCTTACTGCATATGCAAAAATAAAAAAGAGAGCATTAATAAAAACTGCTGCCATGTTTTCCCAGTTTAAGGCTGACCGCCAGATCAAACCTGCAGCGCTGACTGAAATAAAACCGATCATTGAGAGAACAAAAATGGTATCACCGGTGGGACGGGGGTAAGTGAGTTGACTTTCTGCAATGAGAATGATCAACAGTATTCCTCCAACCGTAGAACCATCCAAAAACAGAAAAGCGAAAGCCACCAACATCTGCAGATAAAGCGAAGGAACACCCAGGGAAGGCATTTTGTGATCAATGTAATAAGTACGTATATTATCGAGAGCAAAAAGAAACACAAAAGGGATAAGCGGACCGGTAATTACAAAACCGGTGTTACTGACAGCTACCCAGAGCACAGCTATATAACCGCCGTATTTCCCAAGATTTAAAATAAAAGTGGTTTTCTGATCCATTCAAGTGTCTCCCGGCTTATTATATGCTGCCTTCAACTCTGTATAGAATTACTAAACAGGATTAACTATTTAAAAGCATATCTTTTGAAGCTTCACAAATAGTTAATATGCCTAATGATGCCCCCGTATAGAGATTCTCCCCGTTACGCGTATGAATTAGCATAAATTCCCTCCCGAATAAATACTTATTTCAGGTCTGCTTATTATAAAAGAATTGTTGAGGTTATATCTTTCGGTAAGAATAGCCTGATCAACCTCCGGCAGAACGCATTCTCTTTTCTAAAAAAGTGCATTCATCCAAAAGTTTTTTGGGGAACCTTGAACCAAAGTGGCTAAAAAAACGGCGATTATCGGCCGCTTCTTTTAGCCACTTTTCACGATCAATTTCGAAAAGAGTCTGAAGATCTGCATTCTCTATCCTTAATCCATCAAGGTTTAAACCGCCGGGTTCCGGTATGTAACCGAGGGGTGTTTCAACCGCTTTTGCATAACCTTTGACTCGTTGAATAATCCAATCTAAAACCCGCAGGTTTTCACCAAATCCAGGCCAAATGAAATCGCCATCTTCATCCTTACGAAACCAGTTTACATGGAATATCCCGGGAGGGTTTTTGATCTTCTTTCCTATTTCAAGCCAGTGATTGAAATAATCACCCATATTGTAACCACAAAAAGGCATCATCGCCATCGGATCATGACGCACTTTGCCAAGTCTACCATACTGAGCTGCAGTAAGTTCGGAAGACATAGTAGCCCCGGTGTATACTCCGTGATTCCAGTCAAAAGCTTCAAAAACCAGGGGAACCAGATCAGAACGCCGCCCGCCAAAAATAATGGCCGATAGCGGAACACCCTGTGGGTTGTCCAGTTCCGGCGAAGCAATGGGGCACTGTTTAAAAGGCGCTGTAAAGCGTGAGTTAGGGTGTGCACCAGGCACAGGCAAACCATCTTCGCCAGTCATACCCCACCTCCAGCGTCTGCCGTCCCAGGCTGTTCCTTCTAAAGGAGCCGGTCCTTCACCTTTCTCCCACCAGACACTGGCGTCATCGGTTAAGAGCACATTTGTAAAGATCGTATTACGGCGAATTGTCTCAAGGGCATTTGGGTTTGATTGTGAATTAGTACCCGGTGCTACTCCAAAAAAACCGCTCTCCGGGTTCACTGCCCAAAGACGACCATCATCGCCTAACCTAATCCAGGCAATATCGTCACCAACTGTCCAAATTTTATAGCCCCTGGCACTGTATGATTCAGGAGGAACAAGCATCGCCAGATTCGTCTTACCACAGGCGCTGGGAAAGGCGGCGGCGATATAATCAATACTACCGGAAGGATCTTCAACCCCCATGATCAGCATATGCTCTGCCAACCAACCTTCACTCCTGCCCAGATAACTTGCTATTCGCAGACTTAGACACTTTTTCCCCAATAAAACATTTCCTCCATATCCGGAGCCGACACTCCAGATAGTGTTATCCTCAGGGAAATGAAGGATTAATCTTTTTTTTTCGTCAAGGTCGGCCTTGCTGTGTAAACAACGGGTGAAATTATCACCGGAGTCCAGCTCTTCGAGAATCCGGTTTCCCACCCTGGTCATGATCAGCATATTTAAAACAACATAAATACTATCAGTTAATTCAATCCCAATTTTACTGAAAGGTGAACCGACAGGGCCCATGGAAAAGGGAACAACGTACATGGTTCTTCCACGCATAGATCCATGAAAATATTCTCCGGCCTGCCGGTAGGCTTTTTCCGGCACCATCCAATTGTTATTGGGACCGGCGTCTTCTTTATTTTCGGTGCATATATAGGTGAGGTTTTCAGTTCTGGCTACATCGTTTACCGCTGTGCGGTGATAAAAACATCCCGGCCATTTGTTCGGTTTTAATTTAATCAATTCCTGCGAAGCTACTGCTTCCTCTTCCAATTTCGCCTGCTGCTCATAGCTGCCATCAATCCAAACGATATCGTCAGGTTTACACATCCGGGCCACATCTTCAATCCAGTTAAGCAGGTATGCATTTTTCATCTGTAATATCCTCGCTATATGCTTTGATAAATGCTGCATTAAAAAGATGTCAAGAGGCATACCTCCTGACACCCTGCTTCATATATTTGCCACTCCTGTTAAGATTATAACATGGAGGCGGTGAGCTCTCAATAACTGTCATCATCAGATGGATTTGGGATCGATTCCAGGCTTTGATTAAAAAGACTTCACTGAAGAATTGGCAAGATTAGTTCCTGCATCTGTTCAAAGCTAAAAACACCTGCTTCTCCTGAGATTATTATTCCTTCACTATCAATAAAATAAAACATGGGAATATAACTAAATTGGAATTCTTCCATTTCGAGGAATCTACCTGTTTCTGATATGCTGAAATCAGCTATAATAAATTCCACCTCATCTTCATAGAAATCTATAAGAGCCATGATCACGGGCTCCATCATTACACAGGCGCCTCAGGTATCAGAATAAAACTTAATAACGATCGGCTTTCCATTAGCAAGCGCTTCATTATAAACCTTAAAAGGATTTTCTGTATAACTAAACCCGATCTCCTCAGCAACATCTGCGTTACTGGCCTCTTTTTTTTCAGCTTCTTTTACTTCATCTTCATCATCGTCGGCAATTTGATCAGGTTCAATATTCTCTGCTTCTTTTTCTTGAACAAGGTCAACCGGATTCTCTTCAGGCGAAGTTAAAACATTCATATCAGAGTTCAGCATTAATATGACAACCAGAGCAGCAGCGATGATTATAAGCGTGATATATTTTATTTTTTTGGACATATATCCTCCCACAAACTTTTATAATATCTGTAATTATTATAGCATATGATAGGAAGTGATTTGCTTGCATTTAAACCGTTCTAACAAGGCAGGAAATTCAGGATCTTTACGAGAAAAGAAATATAAAGATTTCGTTGATTATCATTAGCTTTGTTTGAAACAGCTGTTAATTAGTTTGCAGTAAAATTATACCAGATGAAAGAAGTGAAATTAAAAAAATGCCTGAGAAACCTACACGTAAAGAAGCAATGGCCCTTTTAAAAAAGTACAATCAAAGTGATGCCCTGATCAAGCATGCCATGGCTGTAGAAGCAGTTATGGGTCATTTCGCAGAAATGCTTGGTGAAGAAGACCCTGAAAAATGGAAAGTAATAGGTCTTATTCACGATCTGGATTATGAAAAGTATCCTGAACAGCACTGCACCAAAACTAAAGAAATTATGACAGAAGAAGGCTGGCCTCAGGATTATATCAAAGCTGTGATCAGCCATGGTTGGGGCATATGCTCCGATGTTGAACCGGTTGAAAAAATGGAGAAGGTTTTATATACCATTGATGAACTTACCGGTTTAATTGTCGCAACTGTGCTGATGCGCCCCAGTAAAAGTATTTTGGATCTGACAGTCAGCTCGGTGAAAAAGAAATATAAGAATAAAAATTTTGCCGCCGGTGTTGACCGCGGTATTATTGAAAAAGGCGCAGATATGCTGGGAATGGAATTAACAGAGATTATTGATGAAACAATTAAAGGAATGCAGGCATCAGCTGAAGAGCTCGGGCTCAAAGGTGATTTGTAAAAATCGATCGCTGAACTCAACAATTTATGTTCCGACAGTTTGATTTTTTCAAATGACAATTAGTAAGATCAGTTATTGCGTGATTTACTATCCTGCAAAGACAGAAAATATCTTTTTATGCCCTCTTTCATTGCCTGGGCGAGAACTTTCTGCCCCCATGGATGAAGAATGTACCAATTATCTTCAGGGTGCATAAGGTAACCTGCTTCAACCAAAACGCTTGGTACGTGAGAATGCCTGATTACGGCTATATTCCTCCTCCAGGTTCTAAAAGCCGGCAGATCCGTTAGCTCATCCATTGTAAGAAGCATTATCTCGGCCAGCTCTTCATTATGAGCATAATTATAGAGGATCATCAATCCGCGTATCTCGGTTGCCGGAGCATTATGAGCATGAGCGTTTACATGAATACTGATAAAGAAGTCAGGATCATATGAATCAATCCGTTCCGGGCGGTCATAAAGATTAATAAATTCATCCCCGGTACGGGTCATGATCACATTAACACCTTCTTCCTCCAGCAGCTCTTGCAGATAGAGCCCCATTGCAAGCACTACATCTTTTTCATGAATTTCTCCAGGACCGATTGCTCCTGTGTCAATTCCTCCATGCCCGGGATCAATGATAATAGTTTTACCTTCCAGCGGGTTGTCTACATCAATTGAAGGCGCCTTAAATATATCTAGAACAAGCTCAGTGCCAACCCACCTGCTCCTGAAGCCTGCAATTTTATAATCCAGTTCAATGTTCAGCATGATCAAGCCGAAATCATCAGGATTATCAACTTCAATGCTTAGATCTCTGACTGAATCCGGAAGGCGGGGTGAGATTAAATTCTCAGCTGCTTTCAACCCGTACATTTGCAGCTCAAGTTTGTCAATACCATCTTCAATCAGAAAGGGAAACCGTTCAGTGGTTTTTAATAAGACACTTACTTTTTCAGTGGAATCTAATATGTCCAGTTGGGATACCAAAGGTTTGAGGTTGCCTTTGCCTTCCAAAATTCTAACCATATCGCTGTGTATAAGAAATGTTTCATTTTCCTGCGGTTTTACCCTGTAATAATTACCCAACATCCCGATAGCTTCATAACGGGTCCCTTCAATTAGGTATCTGATCACATTTGTTGAATATCCTGCTCCACCAAGGGTGTCAGATCTTATCTGAACAGGGCCGTCTTGTATCATATATAACCAACCCCTGTTTTTTAACTGATATTCATCCCTTATTTCTATTATTTTATAAAAAGGTCCGGCAAATATTGTAATTCTGCCGGGTAGCTCGCGGATAACTTCTTCCTCACCTTTCTTCAAAGAAATTGTGATTTTCATTGGCTCTGAAATACCTGAATCAGGGATAAAACTCTCATCAGTCTGATAACTTGCTGCATAAATCCCGCCTTCTCCTGCAGGACCGGCAGGGTAAGCCAGCTCGGTCATGCTGAACCGGTTGCTGTTGTCGCCGATCCAAAAACTTGCTTCACCGCCGGAGCTGCCCTGAAAAGCAACTCTCAAAGGATCTCCAGCCTTAAGAATTTGATCTTCACCCGGAATTAATAAGGTAGGATGAATTGCCAATGGCTCTCCGGGCATTGCCTGCCATAAACCCGGGTATAATACGGTTCGCTCAATAACAGTAACACCTTTACCATCAGATGCTTCAACCACAATTGAATATTCCTCACCGCGGGGGATGGAAACCATGGTTAAAAAATTGCCTGTTCTCTGATCCAATATTTCAACCGGCACGCCGTTTACAAGCACATCAATATTTTTAAATGATTCGGTTGTTCCAAATACGAATAATTTATCACCATAATATTTAAAACCCGACACAGGGGGATAAGCCACATTGAGTAATGGCCCCTTTTGGTCCGCTATATCAATCGGATCGAATTGATCCTGTGGGGTAGTAATATATATTATCCCTGTATCTTCATCCCACTCAACAAATAAACCGAGCACTTCCTGCAGAGAGATTAGGGGCAAATAAACGAGATCGTCAATCAGCTCAGCCGGATAAACCCAGTTAACAATTTCGCTATTGACCTCTATCTCACGGGTTCCAAGTGGAATTTCCAGGGTGTAATTTCCCATGGCAGCAGTTAATAATTCATGATTATTATTCCAAAGAATTTCAAAGCCCAGTTCATTCAGTAAGGGTTGAGCAGGAATCATAAATCCGCTGTCATGTTTTATTACCGGGTTCTCGATAGCAAGTTGTTCATTATTTACATATACCCTGATCTCAGCCTCAGGTTGGTATCTATAATAAATGATAACGGTTATTAAAATAATTAATAAAACCAACATTATCTTTCGCAAGATTTTTCACCTGCATTTCTTATTTCATGAGATCCGGTGTTTTTTAGATGAAATAATCCACCATGAACTCACCGGGTAGCTAACACTATTATATACAATATTCATTAATGTCAACCTGACTAACTTTTATATTTGACGAATCGTCGAATTTACTGTTATTATAAAGCTATGATTAGGTAAATTTTTGCAATTACTTTGCAATGTGAAGGAGCTGATCGCTCATGAAAAAACTGATCGGGAAAGTAACCAAATTAATGGAAATCCTTGTAAAAAGTAAATATGCCGTGGTTCTCACCGGGCCCGGGATCACAGCAGAATATGATAGTTCCTATACAAAAAACCTAAACAACAGGCTGATGACCATGCTGGACCCCGAAGAGTTTACCATCGGCAGATATAAAGATGACCCTGAATCTTTTTATGATCTGGGAGCGCCCTTTTTCAGTATGATTTACGAAACCGCACCAAACGAGGTTCACCTGGCACTTGCTGAACTTGAAAAACAAGGCCTGATTAAATCAGTAATTACTCAAAATGTTGATGGACTGCAGAAAGTAGCAGGCTCAAAGAAAGTCTTTGAAATTCACGGTACTATAAAAACAGCAAGCTGTACACATTGCAATCGCAAGGTGGCAATCGAAGATGTCATCCCTGAAAACGGCGAGTGTGAACTACCGCTTCATTGTCCGGACTGCGGAGAACCGCTAAAACCTGATGTGAGGTTACATGGAGAACCGCTGCCAGAGGATTTTTACAAAGCAAAAGAGGAAGCCCGCAGGGCCGATCTTATGATCATTATTGGGTCTGCAATAGATTTATCACCTGATAATGAATTACCGGCTGCATGCAAAAACATAGTAACAATAAACGCGGAACCAACTGTTTATGACGGAAAAGCAATTTTGAGTATACAGGAAAAACCTGTGTTGGTTCTGAAACTCTTGCTGGAAGTAATTGATAAAAGGGACATAAACATTAAATAATAGCAGTTCATGTTAATTATAAATCACTATTAAGTAAAAACCTGACTTAATCATAAAGCAGATACCGTCCCCCCTGATTAAAATAGGATACGGTATCTGCTTAATGCATAATTGTTATTTGACTATAAGCACACTGGAGTTTTTTGCTTCCTGGGCAACAGCATTACTTACACTGCCAAGCAATATTTTTTTAAGACCACCAAGGCCCCTGCTGCCAATTACGATAATATCAAAACCCTCTTCTTCAGCTACTTCAACTATTGTATGAGATGGATGACCTTCCTTTAATATAGCCCGTACTTGAACATTTTTTTCTTCAAATACTTTTTGAGCTTCCTGCAAGATAATCTTTCTCTTTTCTTTCTCTTCTTCATGCATCATTTTTAAACGCTTAATGTCTTCTTCAGTTATTGCATAATCTCTGCCGCCCCATGAAGCTGACGAAAAATCCATTTTACCATCATAGACATGAATCAGAGCTACATCTTCTACAAAAGCAGCTGTGGCAAGAATAGCAGCTTTTTCCAGGGCTTTTTGACTATGTTCCGATCCATCGGTACAGACTAACAATTTCATATTTATCACCCCTTGTCGTCCTGTAAGAAGCCAACAACCTTTCAATTATATTATACTACGACAAGGTGTCATATGTAAGATTTATTTTTTTATTTCGAAAACTCTTTATATATGCGTTTAAAATTGAGCAGGATCTTTTCATACATATTTGAGATTTTCAAGCACTCTTGGAATGGCTATGCTCATAAGCACACCCATAGTGGTTTTCGATAAATCAACCATTATAAACTGCTGGTGCCCGCCCAGGCCGTGACTTGTATTAATACCGCTTCCTTCAGTCAATAAACCTGCCTCAGCATGACTGGTTTTTATATTGAGCACAACGACAACCCGGTTATTTTTCAGATTTATAAGGTAGTAATCGCCAAGCGCATGATAGTCTGATTCCAACAGAGCCCGGTTCAGTATCCCGGAGATTTCACTGAATGTTTTTATATGCTTTGGAACTACTCCATATCTCGGGATTAAACCGGGTTGATGGTGAAAAGCAATTGACTTATTGGAGCTTACATTCCAAATATCAGTATCGACAAATCCATCTCCCAGATCTTCTCTTAAGCCGTCGATAACTTTCTTTATATTTTCAAGTGTAATATTCATATGCGCAGCACCCCTCTACCTTATACAGACCCCTTTTTTATCAGATTAAAAGATAGTATTTTAATCTTTATAATAACTTAAACATAACACACGACCTTTGATAAATGTTTATTTAAATCAGAAATTAAGTGCTAAGAAATTGCTTCTTTCAGGCTTGCGTGTAATTTTGGTAAAACCACGCTCATTAATATTCCCATGGTTGTCTTAGATAAATCAACCAGCATCCCCTGCTGGTAGTCCCCCGACTTAGTTATCACAACCAGTAATCCACTTTCCAAATGCACCATGTAATAATTACCCAGCCCCGGATATTCTGCGCCTGCCAGAGTTTTATCCAGAGTTCGGGTTACTTCATTAAAAAGTGCAACTGCTTTAGGCTGTGAATTATATCCCGCCAGTGACTGTGCGTCTTTGCTGTGCCAAATATCTGTAGCAACAAATCCTTCACCTAAATCTGACTTTAGTTCTTCAATAATTAAATTAAAACTATCGATTATCTTACTCATGGTTCTCATCCTTCCCTATAATTAATTAATAATGTACTTCTGATCAATACTGTCCGGATAAATATGAACTCTTATATCATGGTTCCAGCCCTAACTTACGAGTCAAAATCTTCCATAAAATCTTCAACTGTGAAGACCTCTTCCTCCCAGTCATTATAATCAATGCTGCCTACATCTACATTCCCGGTTCTCCTGCTTTTCTCTTCTTCCACCAATATACGCCGGAGGAGTTTGCCGACATTACTTTTAGGTAGTTCATTACGGAATTCTATAATACGCGGCAGTTTGTAAACAGCCAACCTCTTGGAACAGTAATCAAGCAATTCTTCCTCAGTCACTGTTTCACCGTTTTTTTTAACAACATAGGTTTTTATTGCTTCTCCATAATATTCATCGGGAATACCTGTACTTAAAACTTCAATAACTTTAGGGTGATGGGATAAAACCTCATCCACTTCACCGGGGAAAACGTTTAAACCTCCGGTAATAATCATATCTTTCTTTCTACCGACAATGTAAAAAAAACCACCACTGTCCATCTTGGCTATATCTCCGGTGTACAGCCAACCGTCACGCAGGGTTTCCGCAGTTTCAGCAGGGCGTTTCCAATAACCTTTCATTACCTGTGGTCCCCTGACAATAAGTTCCCCTTCCATACCTACAGGTAGATCTTTCGTGCCACTTTCCAAATCAACAATACGGCAATCGGTATCAGGAAATGGCAGTCCAATACTGCCAAATTTACGAATACCCCTGAAAGGATTTGCATGAGTGGTTGGAGAAGCTTCGGTCAGCCCGTATCCTTCAATAATCTTAAGGCCATTTCGGGCTTCAAAACGCTCTATTACATCCACAGGCATGGGCGCTCCCCCGGTACGCCATATATCGACTGATTTTAGATCATGCTTTTCTGCATCCGGATGATTGGCGATGGAGGTAAATATCGTTGGTACCCCCATAAAAAAAACAGGCCGATACTTATCAATTAAATCCAAAGTATCATCTACATTAAAATTAAGTGTGAGGAGCAAACCGAAAGGGACATTTAATCCGAAATTCATAACAGCCGTCATTCCGGTAGCATGGAAAAATGGCATAATAGCCAGCCCATAATACTGGGCAATTCCATTATTAAACTTCTCCTTGAACCAGTCAGAAAACCATTCTCTTTTCTGAACTACGTTACAGATAATATTATGATGTGTTAGCATAGCAGCTTTAAAAGATCCAGTTGTTCCGCTGGTGTATTGGAGAACTGCTATATCATCTTTCGGAGAAATCTCTGCTTCGGGAGAGGCTGGAGGATATTTTTCAAGAAGTTCATCGAACCACAAATCTTCATCTTCAGATTGTATTTTTCCATTTAACCTGTTTACAATTACATGTTCAATATCAAGTCTGTCCCTCACTGCCTGGAAGGAATCAATCACCAAATCAGCGACTATAATTACTTTTGCATCCGAATCTTTTACAGCAAGTTCAACTTCGGATGGCATACACAATGGGTCTATCTGTACTTCAATTGCCCCAATCTTCATACAGGCATAATAGGCATAAACATATTCAGGACAATTGGGCATGATCAGCGCCACGCGATCACCTTTTTGAACGCCAAGATCAAGCAGGGCAGCTGCAAAACTGTCTATTTTCAAATGCATCATTTTAAAGGATATTTTTTCTCCTGAAAACATCATGGCAATTAAATCATCATGTCGTGCGGTGTTATCTCTCATGTAACGGTAAAGTGAAGTTTCGGGATATGTCAGGTTCCATTGAACCGGATAATTTTTTAACCATATACGTTCAGACATATCGGGCTGCCTCCCATGCAAAAACGGTTAAGATCGGAATTAAATTGGACCGTTATTTTGATATCCGCAATGATTTACCTGAGGAAGATTAACCAAATAGAAAGTAATGCAGTAAGCAACAAAGCCGATATAATAATGTTCCAAATCCACAATGCTCTATTGCTAATCTTTTCCTTTTTCTGCTCTTCCCTGTCTAACCTTTCTCTGAGTTCTGCTATTTGCTGTTTCAGATCCGGCTCTCCGCTATTTTCCTTGCAAGCCAAGCTATCTTGATCATCTGCAGCCGATTTACTTGTCTCTTGATCATTAAGTGCATCACTCTTGTTTTCATCCGTCACTAAGTCAGGGGCAGGAAGTGCCTGCATCAGATTAACTTTTTCTTCAACAACCTGAGGCTCAACAGTGGGAGTATCGGCAATGCGGGGTACAAACTCATCGTCTGCCCATTCACCGGTAAATTTAGTCCCGTCAGTATTAATCACAGTCCCGGGTCCTTTTTTCTTGTCATTTTCCCAGGACCCTACAAAAATACTTCCATCATCATAAAACATAGTACCATAACCATGCCTTTTACCTTCAGATCTTTCTCCGATATACTTCAGACCGTCGGCATAAAGCATGATACCTTCACCCTGCATGGAGTCGTTACGCCACTCCCCAATATATTTTTTACCATTCGGGTAAACCAGCGTTCCCTGGCCGTGCCTTTTTCCGTCTTTCCATTCTCCGATATACTGTCTTCCATTTTGCCATGTTACAATACCCAGATCGAGGTTCTGTTCCGCCTCTTGAGCAGCGGCGTGCTCACAATTATCTTGATTAAGCCATATCTGCTCACCATTTCTTTTACCATCTTTCCAAACACAAAAAAACTTGCGGCCATTTGCATAAACCATAGTTCCCTGTCCGTACCTCTTACCATCTTTCCATTCACCGAGATGACTGCCTACATACCTGTTTTCTTCCAGGTAAGTCATTATTCCCTGCCCGTACCTCTTGCCATCTTTCCACTGTCCCACATATCTTTTACCATCAGGCCAAGAAATTATACCCTGCCCACTGGGCTTATCATCTTTCCATTCGCCTAAATATTTAGCTCCATTTCTTTGACTCCATGAACCGAGTCCGTCTCTTTTGCCATTTTTATGAGTCCCCTCGTACCTACTGCCATCAGACCATTCAAGAACGCCCTGCCCATGAGGTTTGTCGTTTACCCATTCACCCGAATATTTTTTACCGTCGGCATAAACAATTGTTCCCCGGCCATGCTTTAACCCTGCCCTGAATTCACCATCGTACTTGCTGCCATCTGAATACAATTTCGTACCCTGGCTGTCTTTCTTACTTTCAGTCCATTCGTGAGGCTGCTTTCTTCCTTCTGGAAAAAGGTATATTCCTGTACTCACAATTATCTTCCTTCCCAACCCTGTATTATTGAAGAGCCGTAATTCTCATGTTTGCCAAAGGGCTTTTTTATTTGATCAGCACACCTTACCAACATTGTGCATGTAAACCTTGCCGGGTAACTGCATAGCAGCCCAGATTTTTATCTGAAAACATACTCTATATCCTATTGCGATCAATTAGATTTGATGGATAATCGAAACTACAGACAGTATATATGCTGCGATTGATATAATTAAAATAAATTCTATGCCTGCAGGAAAAAGAAATTTCGTGGTTGACAAATACGCAAAAAAGCCCATTTTGGCAACCAGGCTGTCATAGTTAAAATAAACCTTAGACCCTTGGTTTTGCGCCCCTGTCTTTCAACAGGTTTGCCATTATCATTAGGCTCTAATACTTAGCAAATATTGATTATAGTATAACTATTGCTGTCAATTATGTCAATCTTGAATAATTAATAGCTGCTTATTTTTTCGTGCCGTCCCAGTTTACAAACCTGCACTTTTTAAATTCTTCATTTTTCTATATAAAGGTTAGGAAAACAGCCTTTACATCTATTTGACATGAGCAACTCACTTTTATATAATTTCAGCCGGAGGAGGGTTCAGTTTGCTAAAATTTATTGCTATATTTATGTTTAAGTTATCTGGCTGGACGCTTATGGGCCAAATGCCGGCCGATGTAAAGAAGTCTATTATTGTAGGAGCTCCGCACACCAGCAATCTTGACCTGATTATATCCCTGGGTGGGTTTCACAAAATGAGGCTACCGATACGTTTTTTAATCAAAAAGGAATGGCTCCGGTATTTCCCCGTAAATAAAATATTACGGTCAGCCGGTGCTCTGGGTATAGAAAGAGAAAAAAATAATACAATGGTAGACAGTATTGCAGATTTAATCTCCTCTTCAGATGAAAGGATGGCTATTCTGATCACTCCTGAAGGTACAAGGAAAAGGGAGTGTAAATGGAAAACAGGTTTCTATTATATTGCATTAAAAGCAGAAATTCCTATTTTTTTAAGCTACCTGGATTACTCAAAGAAGCTTGCAGTTCTAGGACCGAGCTTTATGCCAAGTGGTAATTTTAAAAGCGATATGCAAATAATCAGGGATTTTTACAAAGATGTAGTTCCGAAATATCCTGAAAACTTTTGTCTGGATATTTACCAGGATAGTGATTTTGAATAAATTTTAGGCTGGCAGCCCTGAGATCATTCACTCCAATACTCAGGCTGGTCAAGCTTGTCGGCACATATTACTTTGCCTTTCACTGTACTAATTAAACTCGGCTTCAGGTCCTTCCTCATCTCCGAATGCCAATTTTTCAACTTCCAGTAATTCATGTAAATCCGCTGCAACAGAATCATCCCAGTTACCGGTTGTTTCACGAACACGATCTGAAACCTGTTTCCAATCGGGGATAACTTCAGCATGGCCTGCCATACCGTTAAGTCGTTCTGCTTCCTTCAAAACATTGGCTGCCCTAACCATAACTTTTGAAGGCAGGCAGGCATAGTATGGACACTCTCCTCCGACAAGAGAGGCTTCTATGCCAACTACATTCAGACCGGCATCGAGCAGTTGAAGAGAAAGATCTTCCCCACAAGATCCTACCCCAAGGATGATAACATCAACAGTAGCGTTAACTTTAAGATTCTCTTTGCCGGTTGTACCCATCAGTTATTCCCCCTCAGTCGATTTTTCAAAACACTGATTAATATCAAAGCTTCCCACGCCTGAGCAGTTGCGCATTAAGGGCAACAATAACAGTGCTGGCAGACATTACGACTGCTCCCAGAGCCATAGGCATAACAAATCCGAAAGGTGCAAGGACTCCTGCCGCGAGTGGAATAGCCAGCAGGTTATAACCTGTTGCCCAGGCCAGGTTTTGAATCATTTTACTATAAACCCTTTTTGAAAGAGTAATTAAACGGACAACATCACGCGGATCGTTTTTGACCAGGATAATTCCTGCCGATTCAACAGCCACATCTGTTCCGGCTCCGATAGCCAGCCCGATGTCAGCTAGAACAAGGGCAGGAGCATCGTTAACGCCATCCCCTACCATGGCAACTGTGTAACCGTCTCCTTTTAGCTTTTCAATAATTTCGGCCTTGTTTTCCGGCAAAATTTCAGCGTAAACATCCGAAATTTCCAACTCTTTAGCTGCACTTTCTGCTGCTTCCCTGCTGTCACCAGTGAGTATTACAACCTTTATACCAGACTGTTGAAGTTCTTTAACTGCTTCCAGCGATTCCGGACGAACCCTATCACTAAAAGAAAGGTAGCCGGCAATATGGTTATCAGCAATAATGTACACCAATCCATGACCGCTTTTAGCAGCTTCTTCATCAATAACCGATATATCCTCACGCGTGTCTGTCAGTTCAAGTTTTTCAAGCAGGTTGGGCCCACCGGCATATATAGTTTTTCCTTCAATGACAGCCTTGATGCCACGGCCGGGCAAAGCAGTAAAAGAATCTGAATCAGGCAGGTTCAAATTACGGTTTTTCGCTTCTTTGACAATTGACTGGGCAATGCTGTGTTCTGAGTCTTTCTCTGCAGATGCCGCCAGTCGGAGCAGCTCGTCTTCACTGAGTGTTTTATCCAAAGATTTTATGCCGGCCAGACCCAGTTCGCCACTGGTTAAAGTACCGGTTTTATCAAAGACAACACAATTTACCAGGCGTGCTTTTTCAAGAGCCAGGCGATCTTTAACCAGTAAGCCATTTCGGGCGGCAATGGTAGTTGAAATGGCTATAACCAGGGGAATAGCCAAACCAAGGGCATGGGGGCAGGCAATAACAAGCACAGTTACTACACGTTCCATAATAAAGACCGACCCGGCCCCGAACAACACCCAAACGAAAGCAGTGATCAGGGCTGCGCTTAGAGCAATAATCGTCAGGTAAAAAGCAGCCCTGTCAGCAAGGATCTGAGTTCGTGAACGAGATGTCTGCGCTTTTTCAACAAGGCGCATAATCCCGGCCAGAACAGTATCACCGGCCGTTTCCTGCACCTCGACACGCAGAGAGCCGTCTTCGTTAAGTGAACCGGCAATAACATGATCTCCGGTTTTTTTCGGGATTGGCCTTGACTCACCGGTTATTACTGCCTCATTAACATATGATTCCCCGCGGATTACTTTTCCATCAGCTGGCAAACTGCTACCCGGTCTTACAAGCACTACATCTCCGGGTTTAAGACTATCAACAGATACTTCTTCCTCACCGTCAGCGGTAATGACTACTGCAGTATCGGGGATTAGCTTTGCCAGTTCCTGTAAAGCTCCATGAGCCCTGGTAACAGCATTCATTTCTATCCAGTGGCCCAGAAGCATAATCGTAACAAGTGTGGCTAACTCCCAGAATATCTCTTCCCCGGGTAGGCCAAATGTTACCAGAACACTGTATATATAGGCAACCGATATGGCTAAACTAATCAGGGTCATCATTCCCGGACGGCGTGTCTTCAATTCATTTACAGCACTGTTGATAAAAACGATTCCGCCGTAAAAAAAGATCACTGTACTAAAAATAAAAGGGATTAATTGAGAACCGGGAAACTGGGGAGGATGAAAGTTGAACCATTGTTGAATATGGTGGCTGTAGATTAAAACCGGAACTGTAAGAACAAGGGATAGCCAGAAGCGCTTTTTAAACATGTCAGGAGAGTGGGCGCTGTGCCCGGCATGATTTGAATGATTAGCATGTTCAGAAGTTCCGGCACCTACGTCCGCCTGGCTGTTGTGCATGCTATTATCTTCAGAATGATGGTGTTCACTATTTTTCATAAAAATTCCTCCTTACCTATATTATGAAATTAATTATACAAGCATAGATGTATTCCTGCTTTCAGTGTTAAACTGCATTCAAGAATTATTTGTATTCTCAGGACAAATCGATCAAATAATGCTAAAATTGCATTATGTAATTTGCATGGAGGTGTGTACGTTGGATGATAATAAATCACTGTCTGAAACCGGATGCGTAAACGCTGAAGAAATAATGGCCGGTTATCGAAAAAAATTGCCTAAAACAACTGAAAAGATAATTAACAGCTGCCGCGAACAAAAATGCAACAGCCATGTTGATTATGAGCCGATACCCTCAAAAGAATCGGTAGTTCTTATTATTGACAAGCTTTTTGAGATTATTTTCCCCGGATTCTTTAACACAGAAAAACTTGATCCTGCAAACCTTGACTATTATGTCGGCCGGAGTGTAAACGAACTTTACGGTGTTCTCGCTGAACAGATCGTTAATAGTATCAGGCATGATTGTTACCGTTTTAACCTTACCTGCCTGGAATGTATCGATAAGGGATTTGATATAGCTTTAAATGTACTGGACAAAATTCCTGAAGTCAGAGATATTCTTGCCACTGATGTTGAGGCTGCTTTTGATGGTGATCCCGCGGCTAAAAGCCTTGACGAGATAATTTTCAGTTACCCGGGAATTTACGCAATTACAATATACAGGGTAGCCCACCTGTTGTATAAACATGAAGTGCCATTATTACCGAGGATTATGACCGAACATGCTCACAGCAAAACCGGGATTGATATACATCCGGGAGCTGAAATCGGAGAAAGATTTGTAATTGATCACGGAACAGGCGTTGTCATTGGAGAAACAACGGTAATCGGGAATAATGTCCGTCTCTACCAGGGGGTTACACTTGGCGCATTATCCCTGCCCAAAGATGCGGGCAAAAAAATGCGCGGACATAAGCGTCATCCAAATATCGAAGATGACGTTATCATCTATTCAGGGGCAACAATTCTTGGCGGAGAGACCGTGATTGGCGCAAGATCGATTATCGGAGGTAATGTGTGGCTCACCGAATCTGTTCCACCGGATATGCAGGTATTAATGGAACGGCCTGAACTGATATACAAAAATGGGATAGAAGAAGATTTTTAGGCTTATATGAAATAGTATGGACAGTTTATCAAGGAAACCTGAAGGATTAAGCGGTTGTTCATGATCAGATATTTTTAGTTGCCAATACCTCTTTGGCTGGTGTTCTGTTGCCGTTACAGCTGATCAAGCGTGGCGCATTCATAAACTTGAGTTCAAAACCTAACCCACTATACAGTTCAATAATCCGCTCTGTTGCCTGGTTGGAGAGGACAACCGGTCCGGGATGACAAGCTAGCCAGTTTGCCAATCGCACCTGATCGTCCCATACAAACCCTTCCTTAGAATAGTGAGTAAAATTTACGTCGTAAGGCGGATCGGCATATATAAAATCAGCTGGCTTCAGGGAGAGCAGTTCAAAATCTACAGATTCAAATTTCCATTGCAGAAATTGGTGGCGATAATGCTTGAAATCTTGGATATAATTTATTTTCTTGTAACTGCCAAAGGGCACATTGAACTCACCTTTTTTATTAAACCGGCAGAGTCCGTTGTAACCGGTTCGGTTAAGGTAATAAAATAGCTCAGCAGCCTCTGCGGTCTCCTCCCTGCCTTCCCGGATCAGCCTGTTGAACCGATCTCTGTAACTGTAATAGAAGTCCTCATTATTTTCCATAGAGAGCTGCAGCTGTAATCCTTTACTGATTGAGCGGAAAAAATTAATCAGATGAATGTTTATGTCATTTAACAGGGCTTCATCAGGCATCAACCCCAGGGTTATTGCAAGGCTTCCACATAAAGGTTCGACAAGACGACGCCCGGAATGTAAAGCCCAGAGCGTTTTAAGGTAAGGCACAAGCCACCTTTTACCCCCCGCCCATTTAAGCGGCGGTCTTAAGATACCGCTCTGTACCGGTGAAATAGTCATTATTAATCTCCAAGTCGATCATAATAGAGAAACTTTCAACCAAACCTCACCGGTTTCCTGCACAAAGGCTGGAAAAGTATTCTTCAGCAGAAATATGCTTCGAGCATGATTAATTTCATGATGGCTGTTGACATCTATAAATATTAGTTGTAAAATACAATTGTTGCACATATCACTTATTATTTCTGGGAGATTATCTGCATGAAGTCTGAAGAATTAAGTCATTTCCGTGACATTCTGCGCCAAATGCAGCGCAGCCTGGGATGGTTGGCAAAAAGTGATGCCGCTTGCTGTGGGGTTACAGTTTCCCAATGCCATGCCTTGCTGGAAATAGGAAAAACCGGCACCATAACTCTTATTGACCTGGCTGCAGCTCTTGCCCTGGATACCAGTACAATCAGCCGCACTGTAGACAGCATGGTCAAAGATGATCTCGTTGAGCGTAAAGCAGATCCCGATGATCGCCGTTACCTTAGGCTGACTCTGACAAAAAAAGGCCAAAACATATATGATGAAATTAATTGCACCTTTAATCTTTACTATAAAGAAATATTTACAGGTATACCTGAAGATAAACATGCTGCAATAATCGAGAGTATCGAAATTCTGACAAATGCGCTAACAGATAAAAATAATGTTTGCTGCCGGGAGGAATTACATAAATGAGTGCTGAGTCGAAAAAACTGCCGATGGCCGGTGATCTCCATGAAACTGAATGTTGTACTGTAAAAGAAGTAACAGCTGCTTATGCAGATCCCGGTGATGCCAATTGGGTCAAAGGAGAATTTGAAACCGCGATCGGACCTGTTCACAGGATTGCCACAACCCTTGACAGACAGGATCTCACCGGATCTGTTAAAGCGCGCTGGGGAGTTGGCCGGATGAATTATTCAGTTGCCCCCGGTCTTTATGCCGTCGGAAATCCTAATCACTTATCTGCCGTTTTGGTCTCCGCCAACTATAAACTCAGCTTTGATTACCTGCGCCGGGAACTGGACGGGTTAGACTTGTGGATATTAGTGTTGGATACGCAAGGCATCAATGTTTGGTGCGCCGCCGGTAAAGGCAGCTTCGGAACAGCAGAATTAATCCGGATGGTTCATCAATCGCGGTTAGGCGAATTAATATCGCATCGCACCCTGGTTTTACCTCAGCTTGCCGCTCCGGGAGTTTCCGCTCACCAGGTCCGTAAGGAAATTGGTTATAAAGTGGTCTACGGACCGGTACGGGCAGCAGATATTCCTGCATTTTTAAACACCGGGAATAAGGCAGACCGGACAATGCGTCATCCAAGCTTTAACCTCTTCGATCGCCTCACCCTGACTCCGATCGAATTGGCTGCTCTTTTCAAACCAGTATTGCTCCTGACTGTATTCCTTTTCCTGCTCAATCTGTTATCACAGCTTTTAAGCGGTGGCAATTTTATACCAACTTTATTGCTGGAGCAGACTTTTTCTGATCTCGCTCCGTTTATAATCAGCGCTCTGATCGGAACAATTCTTGTTCCTGCTCTTTTACCCTACATCCCCGGACGTGCTCTTGCCTGGAAAGGCTGGGTGCTGGGAATAGCCTGGGCTTTGATCTATACCACGATCATTGCAGCCCCTGCAGGTTGGCTGCAGACAACGGCCTACTTTTTAACCTTACCGGTAATTCCAGCATTTTTAGGCATGAACTATACCGGCTCAACAACCTATACGTCACTATCCGGAGTAGTCAAAGAGATGAATTATGCTTTGCCGCTGATTATTATTTCAGCCTCTCTGGGTCTGACTGCTTTAATCGGGACCTATTTCATATAGATAGTGTCCCTGAAAATTATTAAATGGTTTGGGAGTGTTAATGATGAAATTCAGATACTTAAAAAATGTTGTCACACTCAGGTTGGATCAAAGTAAATGTAACGGCTGCGGAATGTGCACAGAAGTCTGCCCACAACAGGTCTATACCATAAAAGACAAGATGAGCCATATCACAGATCGCGATGCCTGTCTTGAATGCAGCGCCTGCGCAAGAAATTGCCCTCAACAGGCCATCTATGTTCGTCAGGGTGTAGGCTGCGCATATGCTGTGCTGATGGACAAACTAAATATTAAAGGCAAATGCTGTGGCGATGCCTGCGGCTGTAGCCTGGATAATATTCCTGAACACTAATCATTAACATAAGGGGCAACTAATACAAATTTACTGATTTAGAATTTCCTCTTCAGTCATAGTGAATTCAGTTTTAAAGCGCCCTGCCTGATAATAATTACGACATATGGCGTTATACAAAAATTTTTTTTGAAATACTATTGCCTGTAGTAATTTCTTGTAGTATGATAGCAATGCTATAGTAGCTATAGCATTAATGGAGGGTTAAAATGAAAGGATATTCTTTGGGCGGTTACAAACCAGGCAAACCGGGGCTGGAAAAAGTGTTAGGCAGCCTGGAAAATGAGGTAATGGAGATCATCTGGAAAAAAAACTGCGAAGTATCTGTTCGCGATGTCCTTGATGCCCTCACTAAGCGTCGTGATTTAGCCTACACTACAGTTATGACAATAATGGGTCGTCTTGAAGAGAAAAATATCCTTGAAAAACGCAAAGTTGGAAATGCATTTATTTTTAAACCCGTCTTGTCGCGTGAAGAATTCACCGGACAGGTTGTCGGTGGCCTGATAGACGATCTTCTAAATGATTTTAGCGATACTGCCATGAGTCATTTCATACGAAGGGTAGAGGAAAAGGATCGTTCTGTTCTGGAAAAACTTGAAAAATCTCTTACCGAGAATAAGGAGTCTGAGGATGACAGCAATATTTAACGAAGCACACAGCCTGATCCTCTATATTATTTTCGGTTACTCGATCCTGTTACCGCTTACTATGGTCAGCATGAAACTTTTACGCATTACCGACCCTTTGCAGCGTTTGCGACTATACCTGGTTGCTTTTCTAACACCACCTGCTGCATTTATCCTTTATCATTCAGTCTTGGTAAAGCGCTGCGAATCAGGTCTGACACCAGTTTGGGCTGAAGGAGCATTTCATTTTCTCTGCGCAATTTCTGAAAATATGCTTAGTCTGTTTCTTCCACTACTCAGTTTAATGATAATCTTTGCTGCTATTAAGGCTTGTGTTGCTTTAATAATGATAAAGCGTATTGAACAAAACGCACCCGGGATAGATAAAAATATCGATGAAAATATTAGATCTATTGTCACAGACATAAGTAGAATAATAAACATTACACCACCAAAAGTTATTTACAGCAGCCGTGAAGATTTCGCAGCTTTTACTACAGGTTTTTTAAAACCTGTATTGGTAATTAACCACAAAATACCCTCAATCTTGAGCGAAAGCCAATTGGGAGCCTTGATAGGCCACGAACTGTTTCATGTTCTGCAAAGAGATCCACTCAAGAACTGGGTTTTACACCTTCTCAGAGATATTACCCTGCTGAATCCTTTAAGTGCATTACTGCTAAAAGGGTACCTGTTAGAGAAAGAAATGATCTGCGATCGAAAAGCAGCATTGATAGCAGGGATTTCTACCAAAGAATATGCTGCTTTACTTCTAAAAGTGTGGAGAACAGTGCTGGATTATAATACTCCAAGTGTTTTTCCGGCAAGTAGTTTTACCGGATACTGGGGTATGGAGCGCCGGGTCGGTGCATTACTAAACAACAACCAGGAAATTTACAGGCATTCAAAACTGTCAGCTACGTTTCTTGGCATCGCAATATTCGTTTCAACAATGGTATTTCTTGGCCTTGTCTGTTAAAGGGAAAATTTTTTACATAGATATACTACACGTAGTAGTAGATATGGGAGGTTTTATAACAAAATGACAGGTAATAAGATTAACGAAATCGATAAGAAAGAACAGTTTACAAAGAGAGCCAGCAATAAGTTGCCCATAATTATGGCAATAGTTGCCATTGCAGCGGTTATGATTTTCGGTGCGATGCTGTTATTCAATGATTCAAATGAACAGGCTATTGTTTCACCTTTTGGGGAACCGACAGCTAAAACAAGATCGTACATGGGCAAAGTTGTCTCAATGACAATTGTAGAGCCGGTTATAAGCACTACCCTGGCCGGTATCCCCCTGGAACAGCTTGAGAAAAATGATATTGTCTATTTCGAAGTGGAAAATTCCGATGGTCTTATGGTTCCCCTGATGGCATACATCACTCCGACAGGTCGAATTTTCACCGGCAGCAGCATGTGTGAACCATGCCAGGGAAGATATTTCTCACTGGCCGGAGAAACGCTAGTCTGTGACACTTGCCGAACCACATACACCATTGAAAGCCATGAATTTATTTCAGGCTCTGTTACATGCGGCGCTTATCCCCCGGTTTACATGGAACCGGTTATTGACAATAAGATGGTCAGCATCCCCCTTGAAGATATTTTTCAATGGAAAACAAGGGTATATTAGGGTTTATTAAGGAGGCCAATTTAATGACTGAAAATAATGTTTCAAATAATGACAACAGTACTGGTAAAAACAAGACGCCCAAACAAAAGATCTTCAGCAAACTGATATTGAGCACATTAATTGTTGTGGCTGCTCTGACGATTTTAATAATGGTTAACAATCAGCTATCGGCACGCACATCCTCATCACTAAATAATAATCCGGTATTTGCAGGAGGTTCCTGCTGCAGAACCGGTAACAGTACGGCCGGCGGTGAAAACCAACTGGCAATTAGCGCACTTAACTACTACAGGGATAATTACGAAGAAACTGAAGGACTTACTGCAAGAGTGGATGATTTCGGTTGTCATCAGGAAATCAGTATCTCCCGCAACGGGATAGAAGTCAGGCGATTTGGATTCAGCAATGGAACATTTTATGAAATCACTCCTTAATAAAATCGTGAGGGACAAAATATGAACCTTTACTCAATTGCTCTAAATAATATTGCCCGGCGGAAAAAGAGGATGCTTCTAATTCTATTTGGACTAATGACTGGAATTGCCATTACAGTGGCTCTTTTCATGATAGTTGAATCAATGCGCCTGGCATTAGGGGATCAAATTGATGAATTCGGAGCTAATATAGTGATAGTGCCACGTGCCGAAGGAATGGATATAAGCTATGGCGGTACAAATGTTACCAGGGCTTCTGTTGATATAAACCAGTTAACTGAATCGGATCTGGAGTTAATCAGTACTATTCCGGATTATAACAGTATTAATCTGATTTCACCAAAATTAGTTGCAGCTGTGTCAGCTAATGATCGTGATGTTATACTCGTTGGAGTACAACCCGAACGTGAATTTATCATGAAACCATGGTTTTCACTAAGCGATCAGGCCGGACTTCCCGCCGGGGCATCTCCGGATGATCTGGCTCTGATCAAGCTTGCTGAAAATAGCTTAATTGCCGGTGCTGATACAGCCCGCAAACTAATGCTTGAAGCAGGCGACGAAGTAATTGTAAACGGCACCTTATTTATTATTGCTGCTGTAATCAGCCCTCTTGGCTCTGTGGAAGATGGTCTGCTTTACGGAAATCTTGATGCGGTTCAGAACCTGCTCGGCAGACAGGGAGAGATCTCAATGATCGAAATCTCTGCATACTGCAACACCTGCCCCATTGAGGATATAGCCGCTCAGCTGAGTGAAGCAATTCCTGGCGGAAGAGTTACAGCATTACGCCAGGCTGCATTGCTCAGAGAAGAAACTATTAATAAATTCTCAACTTTTTCCATCCTTATCTCTACGGTGGTTCTGATCATTGCTGCGCTGCTGGTTTTAACCACGACGATGGCCTCGGTTCATGAACGTACCCGTGAAATAGGCATTTTCAGGGCAATAGGCTTTCGCGGCAGCAATGTGTTGACAGTTATCTTACTTGAAGCTGGAATAACAGGTTTATCAGGTGGAATTATCGGTTATGTCGTGGGCAGTATCATAGCCCTGAATTTTGGTTCATATCTTACCGGGAATAATATTCCGGTTTTCTGGCAAGCTAATCTAATTGCCCCTGCAATGCTGCTTGCTTTGTTAATAACTATAACTGCAGCAGCTTATCCTGCATACAGGGCTGCCAGCCTGGACCCGGCAGAAGCGCTGCGATTTATCTAATCGGGAGGTTAATGATGAAAAATATACTTATTAAAATAGATAAAATACGCAAAACATATAACTCCGGCAGCACAGCAGTTAATGCACTACAGGATATTTCACTGAATATATCCAGGGGAGAAGCTGCAGCAATTATGGGGCCCTCCGGTTCGGGGAAAAGTACTCTGCTCAGCATTATCGGAGGGTTAAATCAACCAACAGAAGGAAAAATATTAATTGATGGTATCGATCTCTATTCTCTGTCGAGGGAAAAACGGGCAGATTTCCGCAGAGAATATCTCGGCTTCGTTTTTCAGCAGTTCCAGCTGATACCATATCTGAACGCCCTGGAAAATGTTATGCTTCCACTTACGACAACCCGTTACACATCAAAACAGAAACGTGATATGGCCACGCACGCCCTGCACCGGGTCAATATGGATACAAAAGCAAATCGATTGCCCAACCAGCTTTCAGGAGGAGAACAGGAGAGAATAGCGATAGCCAGAGCTGTTGTAAACGAACCGCCTTTAATATTAGCCGATGAGCCTACAGGCAGTCTGGATACAAAAACTTCGGAAGAGATTATGGGTCTCTTCAGAAATTTGAATGAAAGCGGGCTGACCCTGTTAATGGTTACCCATAATCCAGAGAATACAGCTTACATGAACCGCACCATCACTATGCAGGACGGTATGCTGATTAGCGGTAGAAAAAACACTATAGCAACAAACTCTTTACCATTTTCCATTAATGAAAGCGCTGGTGTTACAAGATGACTCTTTTTCAGATCGCCCTGCGTAATGTAAAAAGACGTAAAAGTAAGATGGCCTTTATGCTGATTGGGCTGGTTATTGCCTCTGCTGCCGTTGTCTCGGTATTTAGTATAATAACAGCAATGCAA
>JAHYJM010000012.1 GCA_019428945.1 Bacillota bacterium
TAATACCTCTTGGAACGCTTTTATCAAAAATACAACATTCTTTTCTTGGCCAAGTCGACCGACAAATAAGAGAACTTTATCTTGCGGGTTAACTCCATAATTATTTCTTAACCAATTTCTGTCAAGGTCCTTAAATTCACCCATATCAATACCAGTTGGTATTTTAACAATATCTGTTACTATACCGATACTCCGTAAGTAGTTTTCTACCAATTGGGTAGGAGCAACTACTACATTACAGCTATTGGAAAAATTACGCGCTATTGCTTTTATTACTTTTTTCGAAGTAGTTTCGACAAATGGAAAATAATGCACATATTGCTCATAAAGAGTATGGAAAGTAAAGACAAGGGGCAGTTTATGGTGTCTTGCCGCCCTTGCACCTAACCTGCCGAGCAGGAAAGGAGAATGGACGTGTATTATATCGAGGCCAAGTTGCTCAATTTTTTTGTTAAGATTTGCAGACATCGGGATCGGCAGTGAAAAATCGGTCATAGTTGGCCAGGGTACTGAAATAAACCGATACACGCCTTCCTCTCTCAATGATTTCATATGCGGATATTCCGGACAAAATATATGAACCAGGTGTCCGCGATTATTATATTCACGTGAGAAAAGCTCAATAGATCTGACAACTCCGCTGGCATACGGGCGAAAACTATCAGTAAAGACACCAATATTCATAGCTTGCTCTCCCTGAACCAGTGAAGTCAACTGTCAGCCACTTTCTCATTAACTTATAGTTTCCTTATCTGGACTTAACTAACCTGGCAATAAATAATAATAGAACCGCTCCCAGAAATGCAATAAAAATAGTTGTCAGGTTAAAGCCACTAATTGGATCGCTAATGTTAAAGAGAGCACCCGCCAACCAACCTCCAATTAACGCCCCAATTACACCGATCACGATATTACCAATCAATCCAAAACCTCTTCCCTTAACAACGATGCCAGCCAACCACCCAACAATTGCGCCGACGATAATCCACGTTAAAAATCCCATTTATTTCACTCCTTATTTAGTTACCTATCAACTATTGTGTATTTTTGCGACTGTGTTTTCATGGTCTTTTTGTTGTTTTCTCAACTCATCTTCCAGATTTCTCTTTTCATCCTCTAAAGAAGCGAGCTCTTTTGCAGCTGCATCTTCACGTTCTTTCTGCTGCTTACTCAATTCGTCTCCCATTTTTTTCTTCTCATCTTCCAGGGTTTTTACACGGTTCTGCAGCTCTTTTTTAAGGCCACGATCACCCTGAGAATTCACATAGTTATGGATCCCGCGATAGATACTCAATGAACCCATAAACAATGCGCCTGCAACCGCGGAACCGAGGATCAACATAAACAGGGTTAGGCTAATTTGCCCAAAAAAATAGTTTACAGTAACAATCTCATTATTAATCATTGCCGCTGCAGCGATAATTAAGCCAAATAGTAATGCCAACACAAGAAATATCAATCTCATCATTCCATCTCCTTTCCATTTTCAAAAATCTAAATTCAGAACTCTAACAGCGCCGATCACACTTTTTTCGTTTGGATAGTCGATTGCGCCCCTTACAGCGAGGTGCATATTCGAAAGAGGCGCAATTCTTCTATCGCCCTAACTCCAATTGACCCGGCTCTTTTTTTCTTACTCTGCGTTTACATAATAACAATAATAATGCTAAGATTTCTATTAGCAATATTCACATTTTTCAATATTTATTATTTTGCACAGGATGGATACTGAACAGCTTCTGTCAAATTGACTGCATATAACTCTATACCTGCTGTCTGTCTGCAAGTTTATCTATATACATATTCTCTTCAGCCTCTATCAGTATTTCTGCAAGATCCTTTTTGATGTTGTTCTTAATTGCATATCCCAAGGCCAGGGAAAGGGGGATATCTTTGACAAAAGATACTTTACAACGCTCATCTATTCTATGGCATATAGCCTTAACGTCTTCTTCTGTAGTCTGCGGCAGAAAGATGACAAATTCATCCCCTCCCCAGCGGGAGACAATATCTTCACCGCGGCAGGAGTTTCTTAATATTTCAGCTGTTTTTCTTAATATTCCGTCTCCCTCTGAGTGTCCGAAAGTATCATTGACCTTTTTAAGACCATTTAAATCAGCCATGATGATCCCAATTGGCAACTGCCTTTCAGTATCCAGCCTCTCCATTTCTTTTTCCAGGTAGACCCGGTTGTAAAGCCCGGTGAGGCCGTCGTGAAAACTAAGGTAGCGTATCTTTTCTTCGGCAAGGTTTTTTGTATAGGCATTTGATAATAACTCTGCCACAATTTTTAAAAGCATTACATCATTTTCTGTCCATATTTTTTTCTCTTTCACTGAATCAAGACCAAGAAAGCCGTAAACTATACCGTTTTTCATCATCGGTATTGATAAAAGAGAACGTATATCCTGAGACTTATAGTTTTTCTTATCTGCTTCTGCCTCAGGTGGAAGGCTGTCCACATTCGGAATATTAACATATTTTTTATTTTTGATTTGCTCTGCCGACCAGGGGAATGCATCTACCGGTATATTTTGCAATTGATCCATTTGCGCTGCAGTTCCATCTGAGCACCACTCGTAAGTGTTACTCGTATGCTGGCCTTCTTCAGAAAATTGGATCACATAACTACGATCAATCTGGAAGAACTCGCCAATCTGCGCCAAAGCATAGTTAATACTTTGCTCCAGCTGCTCTGAAGGCTTGCTTGCAAAAACAGAGGATATATCGGCAAGCATTTTTTCAAACCCAAGCTTATATATTAAGAAGTCTTCCGCTTTTTTACGCTTGGTTACATCAGAAAAGACCATGATCACCCCGAAAATTTTATTATTATCTAGCATGGGAGCTGCGCTGTCGGCGATATGGTGCTCTGTTCCATCACGGGCAACAAGAATGGTATCATTAGCCAGGCTTTGGGTTGTCCCCGTGTTTATCACATGGTACACAGGGTTAGGCACCGCTTCACCGGTTTTTGCGTTTATAATATGAAACACTTCAGTTAAAGCCCGGCCCAATGCTTCTTTCTCTATCCAACCGGTGAGCTTTTCTGCCCTGGGATTCAGGCGGGTAATCTTCCCGCCGGCATCGGTAACAATAACACCATCACCGATAGAGTGCAAAGTTGTAGCAAGCTGATTATTGCTTTTCTGCAGCTCTTCACCAGTCTCTATTTGTTCAATAACCCGACTTAAATGCTCTGCTACTGTTTCCAGCACCATTTCCTCTCCTTTGACAAAAAGATCCGTCTCATGATGAGGTGGGTTATGGTAGCAGACTTCTATGGTTCCGATTAGTTTACTGTATAATTTCAAGGGCGAAGCTATTTTCCAGGAGGTCTGTTCGTAGCCCTCTGTTTTGAATTCACGTCCTTTAAAAGCGATCCGAGCAGCTGCATCTTCAGGATGTTGAAAAGATGAGGGCAAAAGCTGAACCGTGTCCTCCAGTATTTTTTCCAGGTTGTTTTTTTCCTTGCGGAGCAGTAGTGAAAAATTATTGAGGCAGTTTAATTCCTTGGCTTGCTCTTCTTTTTCTTTACGCAGAGTGATATCCTGACAAAAAGCAATAACTCTGTTGATATCAATTTTTACTGAAGCTAAGTTAATCCAGAAAGCTCCTCCATTCTTCTTGATTACCATAACGTCATCTTCCGCATAACCCTCTGCCAGCAATCTTTCAAATACTTGCATGCCCTTTTCCAGGAATTCCGGGGCAATAAAGTCCGGGATGGATAAATTCAACAGCTCTTCTTCGGTGTAGCCGCTCATCTGACATGCTGCCCTGTTTACTTCTACGTACTGTCCTTCCATATTTGTTACAAAAACACCAAGAGGAGAATTTTCCATGTAAGCCCTGAACTTGGCTTCACTTTCCTGCAAGGCAGTCACTTTTTGTTTCAGTTTATTCTCTGATCGGGATAATAATTCCGGGGTTCTGGAAACTGCCATAGAGTAGGGATTTATTTTATCATTGCCCATCTATTTTTTCACCTCTTTGAAAAACATCGCAACCACTTGTGGATCGAAATGCCTGCCACTTTCCTGGCGAATATGTATAAGAGCTTCTTCTCTGCTCCAGGCCTTGCGGTAAGGTCGATCGCTGGTCAGGGCATCAAAAACATCCACCACGGCAAAGATGCGCGCCACTAAAGGAATTTCCTCTCTCTTAAGCCCCCGGGGATAACCGGTGCCATCCCATTTTTCATGGTGGCAGTAGGGGATATCCAGGGCAGGGCGCAGGTATTCGATGGAAGAGAGCATCTCAAAGGCAAAGGTGGGATGTTGGCGCATAATTACCCATTCTTCACTTGTTAATTTACCAGGCTTGAGTAAAGTGGTATCTGATATGCCCATTTTGCCAATATCATGCAGCAGTGCGCCTCTTCGGGCATGAACCAGCTCTTCCTTGCTCATACCCATCTTTCGGGCAATATTAACCGTCATCGCTGTAACCTGCTGGCTGTGCTCTTCAGTCGCTTTATCTCTTAAGTCCAAAGCAAACGCCCAACCTTTAATCGTATTATCGTAGGCCTGAATCAATTTATAATTTGTGTTTGCCAGGTTTTGAATCAGTTCTGCGTTATCAATAGCAATAGCCGCTTGTCCTGCCAGGGTCTCCAGAAAGTCCAGCCATTCTTCATTTGCACCCAGGGGCTCCCGGTGGATGATCTCCAGCACTCCTTCAACACTTCCTTTGTTAATCAGGGGTACGGCGTAATAACTATGAGCATCTTCCTTCTCCATTAGCAGTCTTTGGGCTGGATCTATTTCAACATCGCGAAGGTTTTCAATGCGAACAGATTTACGTTCCAACGCCGCCTGGCCGGCAAGCCCTTCGCCGATAGGCAATTCGATTTTTTCCGGGTGATCAGTATGAAAGCCGAGCCAGGCTTCATATTTCAGCGCTCCGGTATTCGGGTCAAGTAGTAATAGAGCCGCTGCATCGACATTTAGCAACTTAATAACATCGTCCAGAATTACCTTAAAGATAACGCGCAGATCCAGTCTGCTGGAAATAGCCACATCTAAGTTACGCAAGGCCTGTAACTGTTCCAGGTGACGAACGTTGTTTTCATAGTGGGCAATTCTTTGGATAGCTGTCCCGGCCATCTCTGTCAGGGAAGTAAGCAGTTTTAGCTCATCAGGGGTAATTTCACGCGGAAGCTGAAGGGAAACCAGTAAAGTTCCCATAATATCTGCATCAGCCAGTAATGGAAGGCACGTTATTCCCCAGCCCTCTGGTATTATCTCAGGATATTTCATCCGGAAATCTTTAGCACACTCTCTGGAGAATTGTGTCTTATCCGAAGCGAATAACTTTTCAACAGGACTATCCTTAGTTTTCAGGAAAACATTATTCAGTCCGCTAAACCAGCCACAGGTAGCTGTAAAGCGCAATTGTCCATCTTTTGGATGTTTGATACAGATAGCGCCGGCTTCAATATTAATAACTTTAAGAGTTTCATCAAGCAAAAGCTTCAGCATATCTTCCTGGGTCTCAGCGGTACGCAAAGTTGCTGATATCTTATAAATCGTTTCCAGTTCGGCAAGGCGTTTCTTAAGTGATTCTTCCGCCAGTTTGCGGTTGGTTATGTCATAAGATATACCTTCTATTCTCAATGGCAGATCATTCTCATCATAGATAAGTTGTGATTTATCATGAATCCAGACGATACTTCCGTCAGGTCGAACTATCCGACACTCTCTTTCTGCTGACCCTTCTTCATGTATCTGCTTAAAAGCCTGTTCTGTTAGATATTGATCGTCAGGATGAACTGCACCTTGCCATAGTGAAGGGTCTTTGACGAACTCTTCTGCAGATCGTCCATACATTTTTTCCACAGAGGGGCTAACATAAAATAAGTCCATGTCCGGTAGCGATAACGACCAAATCACATCCGTGATGTTATTTAATACGCTGCTTAGCTTTCGTTCGCTCTCCAGCAGGGCTTTTTCCATTTGCCTGCGCTCGGTGATATCCCGAATATTATATTGGATTACCTTATTTTTACCCTCAAGATATATATTACCAACAAACTCAACAAAGACCTTTCGCCCCTCCACTGTTTGAATAGGAAGATCTTCATAACGAATATACTCTTTTTGCTTTAACTCTAAAAAACTATCTTTATTTGCAACAATATCTTTAAATGTTCCAATCTCCCAGATTGGCTTTCCAAGGATTTCTTCTTTTGAAAGACCCACCCGCTCCAGTAAGAAAGGATTGGCATCAATAATCTTTCCACTTTCTGCATCCAAGATAAGAATCCCATCTTTTGCGTTCTCAAAAAGACGTCGGTATCGGGTTTCAGAAGCAATCAATTGCTGGTAGGCATATTCATCTTGAGTATTTTCTGTCGGCTGGCTGAATTTGTGTTCTATGATTTTCATTTCTTTAAACCCCGATTTTCACTAAACGCAATATAATGAAATCAAAATGCCAATACCGTCATAGCATAATAATGCAAGCCTCAATACCATTAATCTATATTGTAGTTGTCTTTATACCTGCGGTAGCCTTTGAGTAATAATCCACCAGCCAGGGCTAAACTAATTACACTAATAGCAAACAGCAGTTCATTCCCGCCAGTTCTGGGCAGCTGGCGCCTTGCATCTATAACGCCTTCTTCCGTAACATACGCGTTGGTAACGGTCGCCACTGCCGTCTGATCCGCTGCTACCGTTACGTCACCTTCTCCGGTAACTGTCCATTCGTCGCTTAAGCCGGTCTTGAGCTCTGTTATGCTGTATGTGCCCGGCACCAGGTTCGTCCAGGTGAAGGTTTCGCCGCCGACAAATGTTCTGGTCGAGGAAAAACCTTCGGGGCCGGTAACTGTAATCTCAAACAGCGGTAATGTTGTTATCCCACCGGTGTCGCCGCTGATAATCTTGCCAACTGTTAAGGAACCGACAGGGATCACTTCTGCCAGATAGGTGTTGGTAACGGTCGCCACTGCCGTCTGATCCGCTGCTACCGTTACGTCACCTTCTCCGGTAACTGTCCATTCGCTGCTTAAGCCGGTCTTAAGCTCTGTTACGCTGTATGTGCCCGGTACCAGGTTCGTCCAGGTGAAGGTTTCGCCGCCGACAAATGTTTTGGTCGAGGAAAAGCCTTCGGGGCCGGTAACTGTAATCTCAAATAGCGGTAATGTTGTTATCCCACCGGTGTCGCCGCTGACAATCTTGCCAACGGTAAGGGAGCCGGTGGCCGGGGCATCGGTTACAGGCACGTAGCCCCAGTAATGGGCATTATCTGTATCGCTGTAAGGCTCATCGTCAAAGTAACCCGTCACTGTCGCCGTGTTGCTGTGCTGGCCCACTTCGGCAATATCATCCACTATAACTTCAAAGGAGGCACCGCTTGCCAGCTCGTCCTCCGCAGTCGCTTGACCACTCAGGTCGCCAAACTCAGTGTCAGTAAGATTGATGCCAGTTAATAACGTATTGCCGGTGTTGGTCACCTCAAACTTGAACTGAATCTCGCTGTCTACTCCGACAGAAGGACCAGGTGCGGACTGGGCATCCAGCCAGGTTACGCCGCCGTCAATGGAGACGTATTTCTTGACGCTGATAGCCGGATCAGCCAGCATACAAAGATCATTTATAATCGTATTATCATCTAGTGTGACTGCTCCGTTTCTTGCCAACAACTGTCCTTTCACTTCTGCACCGGTGTTTGCTGTGATACTAGTAAGAGCCAAAATGTGCCCTACGAAAACAGAGTTTACACCCAGTGTGGCGGAACTTCCGACCTGCCAAAAAACGTGACAGGGCTGAGCACCATTGATGAGCTCGACCTTGCTGCCGCTTCCTGTGATAAGCGTTGAGCCTGCCTGAAAAATAAAAACGGAATTGGGGTTGCCCTGGCCATCAAGAATAACAGTGCCATTAACCGCTAAATTAATTTCGGATCCTGAATTATAAACTCCTGGATAAAAGGTTTGGCCATCAAGGTTAGCTGATATAGATCCATTCATCGGCCGGCTAGCGGCATCATTATACGCGGTGGTCAGGTCATTTTTAGCTGTTGTCAATAAGCCGGGGTTCTCTACTGAGCCCGCAGGACCAAACTCATCTACCGTATATATCGTACCGTGTACAATTCCTGGCGGAAATCCAGTAATTTCGGCACCTGTTGTTGGACTTAACCCCACATTCCCGCCAGCGGTTCCTTTGATCTCGGTCAGCCCGGTATTGCTGATAGCCGAGCCGGCCAAAACTCCAAATTGCTTGGCTGTTCCCAGCTCCACTGTTTGTGTGTATTGAGCTGCCATAATTCCCATGGCTGTTATAATCATTAATACAAACAAAAGCAATAGTATTAACGGTATAATTAACATTTTATTATGCATTTTCATTAATTAATCACTTCACTTTACTGAAGAATTACATTCTATCAGCAGGCAGTTGGCGGGGCCCCATTATCAGATGTCACATAAAATATTTAATAGGACCCCATTAGATGCCACGTAATATCTGTATCAGTTAATTATTTATGACATTTTATCTTCTGCCTTGAAGTACTTGCACTACAATTACAATCAGCGCAACTACCAATAGAATGTGGACTAATCCACCACCGACAGATGTTAAAAGGCCCAGAAGCCATAAAATCACGAGTATAACAACTATTGTCCATAACATATATATTCACTCCATTCGTTAGTAAAAGTTTAGCAAGCTCTACTTACTGAAAAGCGATAGCTTAAGTTTGATATGGACCAAAATTCTACTTGTTAAGTATTTGTATTCTGGCAAGCAAAAAAGGTTCCTGTTTCTTCTTGGTCAGACCTGGCTACTTGATATAAAATATTTTCATATCAGAATCATCGCTGTCAAGGTCTATGTCATTAATTTCCTCTTCACTGTTTTGATAATTTGATTTTTTAAATATTTTTACAAAGTGTTCCTCTATGTTATCAAGGTAATTGTCATTAGGGTTTTCCAAAACCATTATGATAGCCCCCTTTCTATGTTATTTTTACATAAACTTTCCTGATTAAAACTCCTTAAGAATATTAGGTCTATTCTTACATTCATAAAACCACAATTATCAATTTATCTCGCCGCCTGATATGTTCTCGTTTGATCATATTCAAATGTTTCCCATTTGATAAATACATGATCAGTGGGAGAATTCATGGAAACAGCAACGAAACTGATCAATACTTCTGGCATTTGATTTTTAATTTCACCCCTGAAATATTCCATATAATAAAGGTTGTTCATTCCAATCACGGGGCCATAATCAGGCGTTCCTAAAATGCCAATGATTTCGGTGAAGCGCATTCCTACCTTAGCGCCTAAAACTTCTTGACCTGGGCTTAAAATAATACTGACGGCAATCTTATTTTCAATGGTCTCCGGAGAGCAAAATTGAATGAACCCTTCTTCATATCGATAAAGAATATAGTGATGTGGCCCCAGCCAGCTACTGTGACCCTGTTCGGCCGGTTCCCCCAGCACCTGCTTAATTTCATCAAAATTTTTGCCTAAGAGATCTATCACGGGATCATTTTCAAGCTTATTAAAAATAAGACTTTCAGCACCTTCAATTTGTTGTTGGTAAGCATATACTGGCTCTTCCACAGCCTTACTGTGCAAAAGGAAAACTGGCAGAATAAAAATCAATAACAAAACAAATGCTAAGTATTTATTAGCATTCTCTACATTAATTTTAAGCTTCATAACCTTCATAAGAAATTTCATTTTTTGGGTTGCCCTGGCTTCTCTTTTTATCTTGCGATTTAATGATATCAAGTATATTGCTTAGATATCTATTAGCAATATTTTCAATAGTCATTATTTTATAACGTTTTAAATTCAGTCCGGATTGGCCATGAATCAAATTGGCGGTGCCCACAATATCTATGGTGCACCGCCTGTAACTTAAGGTTAATTCGCAAGGCTCCCTGATCTATTTCCAAGCTGTTATTGCCCGGAGAAATACTTTTTTTGTTTACTGATCAACTTCCCTGCTTTTTATAAGTGCTTTTACCGCTCAATTTAAAGCCGATTAGCACACCTTATTTCATTACATTTCTTAAAAATCTTTTAAAAGGTTACCTAGTGCCAGTATAACAAAGCCGATAACTAGAGCCCAAAATCCGGTAGATGCTGCAATCGGAATGATCCCTAAAAATGACAGGAACCCAACAGCAGCCAGTATAACCGCAATCCAAAATACTACAACCTTAGGAGGGCTGAGTCTCATAGTAGAACCTCCTTTCATGAAATGAGTGATAAAGAATCATTACATCTACTTCATTAGGTGTTTGTTCTGAGATTTTCTAAACAATGTTGAGAAATCTAAGAATAAAATAAACCACCACAATTAATCCGATAATGTAAATAATGTTGCGCATACCAATCGCCTCCTAAAAATTTATGCTTTTACAATACCTCTTTTTTGACAGCTCTTTCGGTTAAGAAAGCCGGTTGCGCCTCTTACGGCGAGGTGTTTGTAAGAAACGCAACCCTTCTGTTACACAAAAAGTATCAAACCCAAAGCCTTTTTCTATCTTGCATTCATATAATAACAAGGATCATGCTAAGATATCTATTAGCAATGTTCTCATTATTCGATATTATTATGCTTTTTAAATGAGTGGGTGGTTGCTATGCATATGAGCGATGCTTAATTGGTTATAAGGTGTCTCTTGATCTACGTTTCATTTAGTGAGATTCACAAACTTAAATCAGCCTGATAAATGTGGCAAACTCTAGAATATCCTCTTTATTGAATAGTTTCAACTTTACCATCAAATTTTCTTTATGCTTGTCCGCGGTTTTAGGACTAAATTTCAATATTTCAGCTATAGTCTGGCGACTGTGGCCCTTAACCAGAAGTTTGAAAACTTCTTTTTCCCTGGAAGTAAGCTTGTTATAGGTAACCATACGTTTCTGATAAGTTATATCATCAAAGGTTATTACTACCTGATTAGGTCTGTTTCCATCGGCCAAAAACTGCGGTACTGCAGTGACATTGAGCCAGATATATCTGCCGGTTTGTGGTGAATGAAGTCCAACAACCACATTATTAACCGTTTCACCCGTTCTCAGAGCTACCATGTAAGGATGCAATTCTACCGGAAGATCTAATTCTTTTTCGTCGACAGTAACCCAGTGAAGATCTTGCAGTCTTCTACCCTGCATCTGCTCGATCGGCATCCCAAGAATCTTTTCTGCCGCGGGATTAGCCATTATTATTGTACCTTCCAAGTCTAGATAGACAACCCCCTGCGACATAGTTTCAAATAAAGTCCGGTATTGCCATTCTCTTTCTTGTAACTCTACTTCTGCCTTTTTCTGTGCTGAAATATCGACAAGAACCAGGCGGCATACCTGCCTATCTTCCGAAACCATTGCCTCAGTATGAACATAGAGCTCTGGCTGCCCTTCTTTTTTCAGGGCTATCTCAATGGTTTCCTGGTTATGGTCCAGAAACACTTTTTCCACAAATGATAAAAATTCATTTCGGTACTTAGCATCAATGTATTGATCTAAATACTGATTCAGGATTAAACTGCGCTCTAACCTCAACATTCTCGCTCCGGTCAGATTAACATTTAAAATTACACCGTTGCGATTAAGAGTAAAATAGCCGACAGGAGCAAAGTCATACAGATCGGTATATCGACTTAAAGATCGCTCCAGTTCCAAACGAGCCTGATGAAGCTCATCATTTTGCATTTCCAATTCAATCTGGTAAACCTCAAGCTCCTGTATAAACCGTTGCATTTCTTCCTGTGTTAAGGGAACTGCTACTTTTGGCTTACTTTTCTGCAACTGTTTTTCTGCCCGGCGACGCAATCCTTCCGCCGACCTGTTCTTCTCCATGCCGTTTCTCTCCTTTCCTAATCTTTCTTGTGTATTTCAGCCTGTAACCTCTTCTCAGCTTTATTCAAATCCAGATCTTTTTTCACCATGCGTTTTTCCAACTCCGCCTGGGTTTGTCTCAGTTCAGCTTCCAGCTTCTTGGATATGGTAATATCCATAAATGTTATTACTAACCCATCAATTTTGTCTTCATAGGTGCGGTAAGGCATAATTTTTACAGTGAACCAGCTTTCCCCGGTAGCGGAAATTGATCTCTCCTTAGAATTCAGGGTGCGCAAAACTTCCCGGGCATCTTCTTCCAATTCCGGGTAATCCAGTTTGGTTACAATGTCAGTAATCAGTCGTCCCACATCACCTGGTATCAACTTGAATATTTTGGCTGTCTTAGCAGTAAAACGTCGCACCTGTAGAGTGTTATCCAAAAATAGTGTAGCGATTTCGGTGCTTTCAAGCAAATTCTTCATATCATTATTTGCCTGAGATAACTCATCTATTTTGGTTTGCAATTCGTGGTTGACCGTCTGTAACTCCTCATTTAACGATTGCATCTCTTCCTTGGAAGTAGTCAGTTCTTCATTGGTTGACTGTAACTCCTCGTTGGTTGACTGCAGCTCTTCATTGGTAGCGCTGTTTTTTTCCTGGAAAGCCTGCATCTCTTCTCTAAAAAGTTTCAACTGCTGATAGGCCTGCTGTAGTTCTTCTTCCAGTTCCGCGACCCGACCACTACTTGCAGCATCATGGCCTGCTTTATTTTTCACCTTGCTTTTGTGAGGCATAGTCACCTCTGTAAAGATTATCAACGCAAATCTGCGCAAAGATTCCGGCTCATCAAGCGGCTGAACAGTAATGTTTACTGTTTTTGTATCGCCATTGGTCTTCACAACTGCATTTTTAACGGTTACCGTTTCATTCTCCCGAACTGCATTCTGAAAAGCGCTATTCAGGGCATAGCCAAGACCTTCACGGATCATGGCAAAAATATTCCAGTTAGCCTTGCCGGCTGCCGGTTCAAGAAAACTGCCTGTTCTTCCGCTTATATATAAGATGTCACCCTGTTTATTGACCAGTACAGTTGCAGGGGCATAGAGCTTCAAGATTAATTTATCCACCAGTGATTGCATATTTTCCGCCGGTTTTGAAGGCAGTGGTTGTTTTGTTACATGGGGTAATGGAAATTCAATCGGCTCAGACTGCATAGTGGGTTCAAGTCTCCGGTAGAGTCGGGATTTACCCGGAAGCGGTCCAAAAAGGTTTGTATAATTGCCGACAGTTTCAGCATTACCTAATAATAAATAACCACCGGGGTTTAAACTATAGTGGAAAAGGGGAATAATTTTTTTCTGCAGCTCCTGTGTCAGGTAGATCAGCAAATTCCGGCAGCTCAGGATATCCAACTTGGTAAAAGGTGGATCCATGATGATACTCTGTTGAGCAAAAATTACCATCTCCCGTATAGGTTTGGCAACCTGATAGCCATTATCCACCTGGACGAAAAACTGTTCCAACCTTTCCGGTGAAATATCAGCAGAAATATTGGCCGGATAAATGGCCTCGCGCGCTTTACCGATCGCTTCCTGGCTGATGTCGGTTGCAAATATCTGAAGCTGTGGATCCTGGGCGGGTTTTATCAACTCCACCATCTCTTTAAAGACGATTGCTAAAGTATAGGCTTCCTCACCTGTTGCACAACCTGGCACCCAGGCCCGCAAAGCCTGCATTTTGCCTCCGGTTAAAAGCTCAGGAAAAGCCTCGGTTTTCAGCTGCTCCCAGGCTTTAGGATCACGGAAAAAATTAGTTACCCCAATTAAAAGTTCTTTATAAAGCAACTCAAGTTCCTGGGGGTTTTCCTGCAGTAAACGAACATAAGTGGTAGTATTATCGATCTGATGAATGCCCATGCGGCGCTCCAGCCGGCGCAGAACAGTGTTTTTTTTGTAAAGGGAAAAATCATGACCCGTCTTCGATCTCAGCAGGATCATTACCTTCTCAATGGAACTCTGGATTTTATCTGTTAAAGCCTGTTCGGATCCGCCGATGTAAGGTTTATGTCTGAGATAGGAAGCAATTTTTAATGGCATCTCTTCCACCGTAGCAATGACATCGGCTAAGCCTTCCTCTATGGCGCTTTTAGGCATGCTGTCATACTTAGCCGAAGAAGGATCCTGAACAAAGACTATCCCGCCTTTTTCCTTGATGGCACCAAGACCTAATGTTCCATCAGTTCCCATGCCCGATAGGATAACGCCAATGCTTTTATCCTGTCGATCATCTGCCATGGAACGGAAGAAGTAATCGATGGGTAAACGCAGCCCGCGGGGCTCTGCCGGTTCAAAAAGATGCAGCATCCCATGAAAGATCGTCATATCTTTATTCGGCGGAATTATGTAAATACATCCCGGTTTGACCACTGTTCGTTCCACAACCTGGATGACCTGTAAGGTGGTAACGCGCTGAAGCAGCTCAACCATCATATCTTTACGCGTTGGGGCAAGGTGTTGAACAATAATGAAAGCCATGCCGCTATCTTCTGGAACGTTCTTCAGAAAGAGTTCCAAAGCCTCCAACCCGCCGGCAGAAGCACCTATACCGATGATCGGAAAGCCTGCCTCGGGCTTCTCTACTTCAAGTGAGCTGTGAGACATATCTCCCGGGCAGATCTTTGCTCGCGAATCAGCCTTCATCTTTTTAGCCATTAATATCTCTCCATCTCTTTTTGCTACTCGTAGGGAATTAATTCACAATTATGTTCTTCTGATTATACAGCAAATCGACAGGTTATCCAAATATACCCATCATTTAATTTAATTAATTAAGTTCAAATCCGGCAAATTCCTGCTTAATAACAAAATATTTTAGTTAAAATAAAAAGGCTTCAGATGAATTTCATCCTGAAACCTTGTATTTACTGGTGCGCCTGGAAGGATTTGAACCCTCGACTAACGGATTAGAAGTGCGTTAAAGCACTTCAGGTGAAATCTTGCAACCCTTTGTTTATAATGGTTTGTGGCTTTTTGCTTCTAGTTATTTCAGGTCATTTAGGGGCGTTACCTGTTTCCATTGTTCCCAAATTGATCCCAATCGGCTTTTAATAATTACAATTACAACACACGGCTGCTATATCCCACATAGAAGGCAAGATACAAGAAAAATATTATTACTATCGAAAGAAATTGTCAAATAAATCAGTTGTGATGGCTGGACTAACTTATAACAGAGATATTGGAGCAACTCGGCAACCTTATCTTGAACCTGTAGCGTCTGCGCTTAAAGGATAGGCCAGTATTATTTTGATAAATAGGCCTAACAGATAATTAAGGACATAACCGTCACGATAATGTATACTTAAATTACAAATATTTAATATAAGGAGAATAATGTATGCTTTTAAAAGCCAGCATCGACACACGCGTTCAACATGTTAATATGCCTGAGAATCTGGCGGTGGGCATGATGGTCCGCGCTCTCCCTCACCATATTGCTGTAGTTGCCGGGGATTCTCTGGTTGTGAAACCGGACAACTATTTTGCCCGCATTGCTTTTGTCGATTATGACGGACCTGCTGCTTATACGGATTACTTAAAAAATCCACCTTTAGATGAACAGGGAAATGAGGATTTCTTTATCAAGCATGCCGCAAGAATGTTAAGAGGCGCAGATGCGTTGGAAAATTTTTTAAATAGCTGACCGGAGGAAATTCTAATGACCTCTAAAAGCAAGCTCTTAGTATTTGCCAAAGCGCCTCTTTCCGGAGAAGCTAAAACCAGACTTTCTCCTCCTTTGACGGCAATAGAAGCCGCCACCCTGGCTGAAACCTTCTTGTTGGATACGCTGGAAATAGTTGGGACCATTAAATTAAATACCGATATAATTATCTATTACACCCCTATAACTGCAGCGAATTACTTCACTCATCTAATCCCGGGCAGCTGGCAGATGAAGCCCCAACAAGGTCGTAGTTTAAAAATGAAAATCACGAATGCTTTTAGAATAGAGATTGGTAACAGCTATCAACCGGTAATTATAATTGGCACTGATAGCCCTACGTTACCTCCGCAATATTTGACAGAAGCTTTTAAAATAATCAGCAAGGTTGATTTGGTGATCGGGCCGGCTTTGGATGGTGGATTTTATTTAATTGGAATGAATAAGTTCTACCCCGAACTATTAAAACCGGTTACTTTAAGTAAACCCGAATCCTGTAAAAAACTTGTTGAAAACGCGGTTCGAATGGAGTTGACTTTCAAAATGCTACCCGCATGGTATGATATTGATCGCTTTGAAGATTTCAAGCATATCAATAATCAGATATCTGATAAATATGGTTTTGCAGCGCCCCGTACAAAAACCCTGCTGGCTAGCTTAGCTTATCAGCAAGCAGACCAAAATTAAATTAGAGTGAGGTTATAAGATGCCTGATAAAAAGTTTGACATAATAGTTATCGGTGGGGGCGCAGCAGGTCTGGTTGCTGCAGTGGCAGCAGGCGCCTTTGGAGCAAAAACAGCGCTGATTGAAAAAGAAAAACTTGGTGGTGAGTGTTCCTGGACAGGCTGTATCCCTTCTAAAACCCTGCTTGCCGCTGCGGAGACAGCCCATAAAATACAGCAAAGCCCATGGTTAGAATGCAGTTTTTCAAAAGAAAGCAAAAACCTTTTGGAAAGCAGTGTAATGGAGCACGTGCGCTCGACAGTTGTGTCTGCGGCAAAAGCAAAAGGAGATGTAATCTTATTTCTTCACGCCGATAGTTTGCTAACTGCCGGCATGTTTGAACAAATTGAATTGTGCCTGAAGCAAAATGAATATATTGGCGGCGCTTTTAAGATGAAGCTATCGGGAGAGCAGATTTTCTACCGGATTTTAGAGGCTGGGGGGGATCTTTACTGCCGATTGACTAAAACCTATTTTGGAGACAGGGGCATTTTTATCCGAACTTCTGCCTTCAGGCAAATGGGAGGCTTTAAGGAGCTTCCGATTATGACGGATGTAGAGTTTTCAAGAAGGATGGTCAGTATTGGCAAAACAGCCTTTTTACCAGGACCCATAATCAGCAGCAGCCGCAAATTTGACGATGAGGGGCCACTACATACCCTTTATAAAATATTTTGGGCTCTGGTAGCCTATCGCCTGGGATACCCCCTGGAAATAATCAGAGAAAAATATTACGGCAGGTAAAGCTGCTTCGCAAAATTACATATTGTATAAATAGTAATGATGTTTAAATTGGTTCCGAATAATGCTATAATTGCTATAGTAAATATAGCATTATTTTTAGAAGGCGCAGGATGAACTTGAGAGGCTATAAAATGCTGGCTTTGGCATTAATATCAATTGCCTTTATTGTGGGATGTAGTGATGTTATTCCGGCAAGCCCGGTTACAGAATCTGTATCGCCACCTGATTTGAGCACGGATAATAACCAGGTTTTTGGCCAGGTCACCGATACGACAGTAAAGGAGACTGCCGTGGTAAATATTGAAGGTGCAGGCAGTTTCAGCTTTAACCCTAATGAGGTTAAAACAACCCGCCCAGATATCTTTAAACCGGGCGTCATTACCGCTATCGATACCATCCTCAGCCTGGGCGAAGCCGGCTTGCTCAGTTATGATTTACAGTGGTACGAATCAATTGGTACTGCCGGCCTGGTGAAAAGCTACTGGGTAGAGCGGATCAATGAAGATCAAAGTGCAGGGCGATGTGGGTTTGTTTACGAGGCCGGGAATGAACTTTTCCGCTTTTTTAAAGGCAACCATAACCATATCCCCTCGGATATCAGGGTTTTAAATTCCCCGGCCTACCTTGAATACTTCTGGATCTGTATTTAGTACGAATTTAGATTTTGAGAAGAAAGGATGATTTTGGTGACAAAAAATATACTTAGCGCACAGCAGGAAGAGCTATGCAACACCAGCAGATGGGATTTCTCTGACCTTAAAGCAGTATTCATTAATTGCACGCTTAAAAAAAGCCCTGAAATGTCGCATACTGAAGGTTTAATCAAAATTTCTCAGGCGATCATGGAGAAAAATAAAGTAAGTGTAGAGTTAATTCGCGCGGTTGATTATGAAATCGCCTGCGGAGTTTATGCGGATATGACCGAACACGGCTGGGAAAAAGATGATTGGCCGCAGATCTTTAAAAAGATTATGGATGCAGATATTTTGGTGCTCGGTTCGGCTATCTGGCTCGGCGAAAAAACCTCAATTTGTCAAAAGGTGATTGAACGGCTTTACGGCCAATCGGGTGAGTTGAATAAAGATGGTCAGTATGCCTACTATGGACGGGTTGGCGGTTGCCTGATTACCGGTAATGAAGACGGGGTAAAACACTGCGGAATGGGCATTTTATATTCTCTGCAGCACCTCGGCTTTGTAATCCCACCCCAGGCTGATGCCGGCTGGCTTGGACCGATCGGGCCCGGACCATCCTACCTGGATCCTGATTCAGGCGGCTCTGAAAATGATTTTACCAACCGTAATACTACTTTTATGACCTGGAATCTATTACATATGGCCAGAATGATTAAAGACAGGGGCGGTATCCCGGCGCACGGCAACCAGCGCAGTAAGTGGGCCGCGGGCTGTCGTTTTGATCATCCCAATCCAGAGTATCGTTAAAGTGCGATCCGGGCAGAACAAATAAGCTTGTGGGGGAAGTGACAAAATGTTAAAGGAGATTTCAGTAGACCTTTTTATAAGGGAGGCTGCGTCCTCAACTCCGGTACCTAACGGCAGCAGCATTGCTGCACTGGCTGGAGCACAGGCGGCGGCACTGCTCTCAATGTACTGCAACCTAAGTATGGATCGCAAGCAGTTTGGTGATATTGTCGATCTGATGCATAAAATGGGCGAAGAAGCTCGTTTTATTTGTGTAAAGCTACTCGAAGGTGCCGATATCAGCGCTATTATCTTCAACCAAAGCGCTGGTGCTCTTAAAATGCCACAGGATACAAATGAGCAGATCGAAAACCGTAACAGGTCTTTGCAGGAGGCCGCAGCAAGAGCGGTAAAAGTTGCCCTTAGATCGACCTGGGGCTGCTTAAGAATTCTATATCTGATAAATGAAGTGGCAAACAAGGGCAATAAACAGCTTACTGCAGATTTGGGCGTTGCTAACCTGCAAAGTTATTCCGGCGCTGTTGGCACATGCTACAGCTTGAACAGCAACCTTGAGCAATTTTCTGATCAAGTATTAGCAGCCTCATACCGGCAGGAAGCTGGAAACCTTTTAGGCGAAGCACAGAGGCTATATGACCTGAACCGCGAAATGCTGGAAGAATTACTGGAGCACGCATACCCTGTAAAAGGTGGATTAACTTGAATAAATTAATAGGTATCAGCGATGAAGAGGCAAATAACACTATGGCAGATGTAGAGTTTGCAAAAAGAAAAGCGGCCGAAGCAGCCCTCAGTTATATAGATCCTGACCAGCTGCTTGGGGTCGGAACGGGCAGTACAGTTTCATGTTTTATTGAGGCGATGATTTTAAACAAGGTGTTTCCGGCAGCAGCAATTCCAACATCAGCAGTAACAGAAAAACTTCTACTTGAGGCTGGCATAAAGATTACACAACATGAAGAGGCCAATCAACTGATTCCTGTTTATATTGATAGCGCAGACTTTATTGATTACTCCGGGCAGGCCATAAAAGGTGGCGGCGGCGCACACAGAATTGAAAAACAAGTTGCTTGCTCTTCGCGCACCTGGGTTTGTATTATTGATGAAAGTAAATTGATTGATCAATGGCAGGAACCATTCCCCTTGCCGCTGGAGATTATCCCCACTGAATACAATCAGGTTGCCGCACAGGTCAAGGCGATGGGCGGCCGATTGATCCGCCGAATTAGCGCAAAAGCTGATTCGGGCAACCTGCTGGCAGATATTCATGAGATCGATCTGACCGGAGATCTTAAAGAACTCGAAATAGCAATAGAAAGAATACCAGGTGTAGCTGCCTGTGGTATTTTTGCCATAAGAAAGGCCGATATTATTCTGGTTGGCAGTTCTGACGGAACTGTTATACTTATTGAACCTGGAAGGTGAACCAATTATGATTAAGGCGGTAATATTTGATCTTGATGGCACCCTTGTAAAAACTGAAAGATTGAAAGCAATTTCCTATGGGTTGGCAGCAAACGAGCTTGATCCGGAAAGAGACCACCAGGATCAGGCGCTGCTCGCTTTTGCCGAAGTAGTAGGCCGGCCCAGACACGAGGTGGCTCAACATATATTACAAAAACTAAATGTTGAAGAAGCAGCAGCCCGGCGTTGTAAAGAATTCATGGTTAGCGAAGCCTGGCAGGCACTGGTCCAAATCAGGCTGCAGTTATATGAGAAAATGATAAAAGACGCTGATTTACTGCGCAAAAACATATGGCCATACAGTATAGAGCTTTTAAAATGGGCACGCTCGGAAAGATATTTGACCGGGTTGGCCACAGCGTCTTCCTGCCAGGCTGCTCATCATGTTTTAAAAGCCCTTGATCTGGAGGCATCTTTTAATTATATCGCTACCAATGATGACGTTGAGCACAATAAACCGGATCCGGAGATTTACCAGTTAGTTGCGTCCGGTCTGGGGGTTTTACCGGCAGAATGTATTGTGATTGAAGATTCACCTGCCGGTGTAACCGCAGCCAGAGAAGCTGGCATGGCTTATCTCGCAGTCAGCACAGAATTTACCCGGAACCGGTTGCATGCCGATCAATATATTGACGAAAAGTGGATCGTCGATGAGCCTTCCAGGCTTAAGCAACAATTTATGCAGCTAATAGCTGAAATAGCGGCTACCTGACATCTATAATACAACCCTGATAGAATTAACTTTTTTTGCATAACGATGCTTAGCTGGTTAGCTTTTCCAAAAGATCGTCCAGCGATACAAAAGCAAATGATGAAGCATAATCGGCCATGGCGTAGGGGATAACCAATTCATTATTATGGATTATTGCGCCGCATGAATAAAGTACATTGGGCACGTACCCTTCACGCTCATCGTCATTTGGTTTCATCAGCGGTTCATGCAGAGATCCGATTACTTTAGAAGGGTCATCTAAATCAAGTAAAGTTGCCCCGATACTATACGCGCGCATTGTACCAACTCCATGGGTCAGCAAGAGCCAACCAGCTTCTGTTTTTAACGGTGAGCCGCAGTTACCAATTTGGATGAACTGCCAGGGCTGGATAGGTTTTTCGAGCAATTCAGCTTCGTGCCAGTAGTGAATATCATCAGAGTACATGATATAGTTGTTAACCCCATCAAGCCTGGCAATCATGGCATAATGGTTATTAATCTTTTGCGGAAAAAGCGCCATGCCCTTGTTTTGAGCATATTCACCATTTAAAGGCATAACTTTAAAATGATAAAAATCTTGTGTTTCAATGAGTTTTGGCAAAATGGCGTAACCGTTGTATGCGGTATAAGTGGCGTAGTAGGTGGCCAATCCTTTGTCATCAGTAAATTTAACGAAGCGCGCATCCTCAATACCATTGCGCTCTGTATCGGCAATGGGAAAGATCACCCTTTCAGAAATTGCAGTATCCAGCGAAAAAGTTATCTCATAATATGAATTTGCCAGCCAGTTGCAATCTTTGATTACTTTCTTCTGAATAGTACTTAAATCTTCTTTTTTAAGCACAGCATTAATATGCTCCTGCAGCTCTTCATAGGTGAAGCTGCTCTCTAACCGATCTGTAACAACTCTTAATAAATCCATCTGAACATCCATCTCAGCTAGTTTCTGCACGAAGTCTTCTTTTTGGTAAATATGCTTCTTTACGGTTTCAGGAATCTCCAAAAGATCTCCGGAAGGCTTGAATTGCAAGCCATTATTTTTATCAATGACGCCGCTTCTGAAGACTACTGAAGATATGTGTCCTTCTCCGGTTGCCCTAAAGCTGGCAATCACTCTTTTTTCACCATCTTCGAGACCGGTCTGGTCAGGATCTTCGACAATAGAAGGGTTAAAAAAAGCAGCTGACTCAATTGAGTATTCCATTGTAAAATATGAGCCGATCAGCAACTGCTTTTCTCTGGTTATTTTTGAAGAATCAACATCCATCCCAGCAACTAATTCTTTAACATCAAGAAAGTTATTATTAAAGATTTTTGATATGTTGCGATGGCGTAGTGAATAGTCGGTTAAAGTGTGATTCAGAGTCAGCCGCGCTTCATCATCCGGCAAATCTAAGATTCTTTCGATTATCCCTTTTTTCCGAATATCATCGCCTGGATCAAAATAGCGGGCAATAACCCGGTTCGCTTTTGGAGTTAGCTTTATATTACTGCGCCTTACCTGTAGAGGCATGGTTAATCTCCTTTACCATGATTAGTTTTAACTATCGAGAGCCATAAACAGGTTATTCAGTGATTCAGCCAGTGTCGGGTGGGCAAACACCCCGTCGCGAATAGCCGTGTAGGGCAACTTGCCGAGCATTGCCACCTGGAGCACCGCCATTACCTCTCCACCTTCAATGCCAAGGATGGCCGCACCTAAGATTTGACCGGTTTCTGCATCGACTACCGCTTTCATGAAGCCTCTTGTTTCATCTGTTTCCAGGGCACGTGCCACCCAGTTCATTGGTATTTTTCCTACTTTAATCTTATAGCCAAGCGATCTTGCTTCCTGCTCGGTTAAACCGACCCGGCCTAACTGGGGGTCGGTAAAAACTACATATGGCACCACCCTGCCTTCGGTAGATGCGCTGCCTTGTTCTAATAGGTTTTTGCTCAAGATCCTGTAATCATCATAGGAGATATGCGTAAACGCCGGCCCGCCCTTTACATCGCCAATCGCATAGATACCTTCAACTGCTGTTTCCAACCGATCATTTACCGGAATAAAGCCTTTTTTATCAACTGAAAGACCTGTTGCTTCAAGGTTTAACCCGGCAGTGTTCGGCAAATGTCCTGCTGCCAGTAGAAGGTGACTACCTGCTAAAATCTTATCCTGACCATCAGTATTTACAGTTATCTGGAATCCTGCTTCGGGGGTATAAACAACTTTTACCGGTTGAGTATTTAGCAGTATATCTATTCCTTCGCCCTTAAGAACCTTGGCCATTTCGTCAGCTACGTCTTTATCTTCTCTGGAAAGAAGCTGTTTTCCCCGATGCACAATCGTCACTTTGCTGCCGAAACGCTTAAACATCTGTCCGAATTCCAGACCGACGTAGCCACCACCAATGATAATCAGGTGTTTTGGCAGCTGATCAATTTCCATAATCGTGGTTGAGTTAAGTGCCGGCACCTGGTCAAGCCCTAATCCTGACGGAACAGCCGGGCTGGTGCCGGTGTTAATAATGAAAGTGTCTGCTTGCAGATGTGTTGAAAGTCCTTCGCTCATGGTAACTTCAACTGTTTTTTCGCCTGTAAAACGTCCAAAACCCTCAATGAGGCTTAGCCCATCGGTTGAGAGAATTCCCTTCCGGCTTCCGCTTCTAAAACTTTCCACAATATCCTGTTTGCGTTTTCGAACAACTTCTAAATCAACCGAGTTGAAAGTAGCGTTAACCCCGTAGTCTTTAGCTCTTTGGACAAGATGGGCAACCCTGGCTGAAGCAATCATCGTCTTGGTTGGTGTACAACCCGTGTTTACGCAAGATCCGCCAACATATTGATGTTCCACTAAAGCGACCTTCCAACCGGCACCTGCCAGAGCTTTGGCGAGAGGGGTGCCGCCTTGTCCGGAACCAATAACTACAGCATCAAGCTTGATCATTTCCATTTTGGTTTCCTCCAATTTCTTACTGTTGTTATAGACATGGTATCATATATTAAATACTTGTTACGAATCTGGGGGCTAAAATATGAGTGTTTTGACTAAAGAAGTTCCAAAAGCTTTGCGAATATGGTTCATTGTTCATTTTATCATCGATTTTATTTTTGCTATACCGCTAATGTTTGTTCCTGTATTGTTCTTAAGCAGTCTGGGTTGGCAGGTTGTTGACCCGATTGCTGCCAGGCTGGTGTCGGCAGCTTTGTTTGGTATCGGCCTTGAATCCTTGCTATGCTATAAAGCACCGGTTGAAACTTACAAAGGTATGTTAAACCTAAAAATCATATGGTCAACCGCTGCTATCGCCGGATTACTTATATCTTTGCTGCAGGAAGATCAGGGGAAGCTAATTGTTCTATCGTTACTGTTAGTGGTCTTTTTATTCTTCAACGGCCTTTGGGTCTTTTGGAAAATAAAGATAGCAAAACTTTAATCTGTATAACAAATAACTGTCCGCTCTCTTGTGCTTTGGTAACAGGAACATCTGGGGCCATGGGTCAATTTGATCGTCCTAGATCGTGATAGAAGGCTATAGGGAAGGCGATGAAACAGACCGCGGTGGACGAGTGAGGCCGTTGTTGTTTGTCATAGAAATATTTAAGCACCCATTTCCAGGGATCCGCTGCAAGAAGAACCTGATCCTGCTGTACAACCAAAGCAGTGCTCTCCGGTAACAATAGATCTGTTGCAGAAACTGTTCCAGTCCGAATCGAAAATATAAGGTCTTTCAAGATTAGCCGCGCAGCCTAAGGCCAGGTTAAAATCGCAATCGTAAATAGTTCCATCCCAACCGACAGATATTTGGCTGCGGCACATCAGATTGGGAAGATTCGCCTGATTGAAGTTACTGTGCAACAACTTGATGTATTCATCTAGCTGCCCTTTATTTAACAGGCAGTCTTTAAAACGCCCTATCGGCATATTGGTTATTGTTAGTAACCTATCAAAGGTTATACCGTGTTGCTGCCCCAACTCCCTGCTATAAGTGGCTTCAAGCTCTACCTGCCTGGCGGGTAAAAATGGCCCGCCAGGATTATAAACCAGGTTCAACTCGAGCCCAGATCCTTTGCCATAACCAAGACTATTCAGTGTTTTCAGAGCTTTTATGCTCTTGACATAAGCATTATCTCCGCGCTGCGCATTTACGTTTTCTTCCAGATGGCAGGGCAATGAAGCAATTACCTTTATCCTTTTTTCTTTGAAAAACTCTGCCATTCCTGTTTTTTTTGGCAACACCAGAGCGCTAAGGTTTGTGCGCAATATTATATTGAGATTCGGCCTGTATAAACTCTCAATAAAGGAACGCAGGTTAGGGTTAAGTTCTGGCGCGCCCCCGGTAATATCAACGTTTTTAACCTTAAAATCATGGGCAGTTTGAATAACTGCCTCCATAACTTTCCATGACATAGTTTCAGTTGAATCCGGCGAAGCGGATTGATGACAATGGCTACATCTAAGGTTACAATGCAGACCTAGATTTACCTGTACTGTGTTTATGGATGAGCTTTTTATTTCTCCTGCCCGGTCTGTAAAGCTGCTTTTAACTTCTTCTTGCATGATTAACCTGCACACCCCAGCGTGAGTTTTATTTTAAAGTTCGCTCTTTTGTAGATATCTCCTACCACCTTAATAAACGCTGTGTTCTTTAAGTCGCCGGTAAAGCGTTGTTTTCGACACCCCGGTCATTTCGGTAATCTCTGCCACACTGTATTCTTTCGAATCGTAAAGCTTCAGCGCCTTCTCCACCGCTTTTCCATCCACCCTGGGCCAACCACCGATACGGCCCCTATTGCGGGCAGCCTGCAGGCCGGCATGCGGAACATCGCCTTGCCGATAGCGCTGCTGGTATCAATGTGATCTTTATTGACACAGCAATATACCGTGGTTTGGCCAGCAAGATTGGGGTTAAATTTATACCATTAATCCTTTATTGGATAAAAGTTCATGACATGTAAGCAAGCTACCTATAATTCTGCATCAAAGCTGTTGTGTAAGCATCTGGCGGAAAAGCATAGATTGTTTTTTCTTAATTATCAACTGCGTCAGCCGGATCGATATGGATCCCGCAATAACGGCAGCCCGTATTTTTATGTATTAAATCGCGCACCTCTTCGGCTATCCGATCCGCTTCTTCAATAGTTATGCCTCGCGGCACCTCTATATGCATATCAGTATGGATTATTTCCGGACCAACATATTCAGCACGCAGGTCATGGATTCCAAGAACACCTTCGACTGAACGGGCCAGCTTTTCCACTTCTTCTAAAAACTGAGGGCCCGGCGAGCGACCAATTAAGAAACTGGAATTTTCTTTAAACAAACGGACTCCATTAAAAGCGACCAGACCTGCTACCGCCAGGGAAGCGATCGGGTCAACTCGTGGATATCCCCAAAGCAGAAAAAGAGTGCCGGCAAGGGCAGCTAAAGTACTGAGTTCATCATTGAATAGCTCAATGAAGTGGGCTTTTGCTGCGGCACCCCTACTCTTTTGACCGAGTAGCCTAATAATTGGTACTACCGGAATGAGAAGAGAGATGCCAATCACAACGAAGGCGATGTTATAGTTGGGTGTTATATCTGCAACGGGTCCTATTAATCTGGGAACAGCCTCTTCAACCAGCTTATAACTGGTAACGGCAATAAAAATAGTTGCCGCTACCAGTGCGCCTACATTCTGAGCCCGGCCATAACCAAACATATGAACTTCGTCGGCTTTCTTCCGGGACCAGATCATGGCTATAAGAAGAAAGCTGTAGACAAAAAGATCGCTTAAAGAATGCAGGGCATCGGCCAATAAAACCATAATACCGGTCAGATAATAGCCGGTGATTTTTACCGCAAACGCAAAACCATAAAGGATAATTGTAAGCTTTAAAGTTGACAACTCGTACTCTGCCCGTTTGGTTTTATCCAAGGCTAACTCACAACCAGTTCATGAAAGTGAGGAACAGGATTACCTTCCAGTAGAAGTCCCACACGTTTGCGCGCTTCTGCCTGGGTTGAGCTTGTATGCATGGCCATAAAGGTATCATAGGTTTCATGCTCTACTACACCGACGTAGTTACCGCCCTCCCGTGGCTTAAGAAGTTTCCGGCTTATAAAACCTTTATGAGTGGAATATTGTTCGTTAGACCAGGAAAACCAGTTTTGAAACGCGTCATCTTTACCTGCTTTAACCGGAGGAAAGTTGATGATGTTTATAAACATAGAGATCATCACCTCAATTGGTTAATTTGTTGCTGTCAAGCCTTCTAACCTATTCCGGATCTAATGCTCATGGTGCCCGGCATGCGGGTCTGCTTTGATCTTCTCATAGAGAGAATGGGAATAAACCTGCAAGCCCAACATTGCCGTGACATACTTCCTGGCTTCATCTACACCTTTATCTGCATGAGCTTTCAGGTGCAGCATGTGATCAAATTTTTGCTTGATCTCGGCTCGAACCATATCTGATAATAAATCTATCAAAGCATCAGGTGAACCTGTTTCTATTGCTTTTTCGGCAACTGGTATGACCGGACCTTCATCGAGACCTGCCGGCTGTAAACCTGTAAACGGTGCCCCTTCTCCGGCGCGATGAATACGGACAACTGTTTCAAAAAAGTAAAGATCGGCTATTTCGCGTGAAATGCCTCCGTTCTTTCGCACTTGAACAACCTTTTCAAAAGCCTGCTTCACCTCTTCTTCTCCCTCTTTTGGTACATAAGGGAGAATGACATCAAAATTCATTTCCTCTAGTGCTTTCCGGGAAGCTTTAACAACCGGGCCATCCATTGTGTCACAATGTGGTGGCATTCTAATTACACCTCCTGCTGTATTTGTGTAAAGCCAACTATAATTCCATTATAGCATTATTCCAAATTTTTAAAAATAGTATGGGCATAACTCATAACTGTCCCCCTTTTCTGTCAGTATTGTGACATTGTAAAAAAAATCTTTAGTTTAATTTATAAACACAATTGTCCATTAAAAAGCTTAACTTCTAATTGTGTTTACATAAATATATTTTATAAGAAAATTATCATTTTTCTTGATGGTTTGCTATACAGCAGATAATGCAGTATTATTTAAAAAAGCATTTAGAGGGGAGAGTATACTAATGGAGATCGGCCTGGTTGGATTAGGCAAAATGGGCTATAACCTGTCTCTTAATATGACTGAAAAGGGTCACCGGGTAGTAGCATTAAGCCGCAGTAAAGAAAAAGCGGTAGCCTTAAAAAAAGAAGGGCTTGAAGGAACTGCTGACGTTGAATATTTTATGGCCACGCTCAGTGGGCGAAAGGTGGTCTGGCTGATGGTTCCTGCCGGTGAACCTGTCGACCAGATGATTACAAAGCTTTTACCTTATCTCAGTAAAGGTGATATCGTAGTTGACGGTGGTAATTCCCATTACCATGATTCGATCAAAAGAGCAGCTGAATTAGAACTTCGAAAGGTAGATTATGTTGATGCCGGTATCAGCGGAGGACCGGAAGGTGCACGCCGAGGGGCCTGCATGATGATTGGGTCTTCATTAGAGACGTTTTCTTATTTAAAACCGCTTTTAGAAGATATCTGTGTTGAAAATGGCTTCTTGCGAGTTGGTGAAAATGGAGCTGGACATTATGTAAAAATGGTCCATAACGGTATTGAATATGGAATGATGCAAGCTATAGCAGAAGGATTTGAACTTATGGATGAAGGACCTTTCAAGATTGATTACCAGGCGCTGGCCGAGCTCTGGAACAGCGGTTCGGTAATTCGTAGTTGGTTGATTCAATTAACCGGTCGCCTTTTTTCAGATGATCCGGACTTGAAACAGATCAAGCCGATCATCGGTTCTTCGGGGACAGGTCTATGGACTGTTGAAGAAGCATTGCTAAGAAAAGTACCGGTACCGGTTATTGCTCAAGCCTTATTTGCCCGTTACCGATCCGAACAGGAGAATAGTTTTTCCGCTCGCCTGGTAGCCAAATTACGCCAAGAATTCGGCGGACACGATATAGTAAAACCCTAAAGTTAGGATAATGACGGGAGGAGCTGTTAATTTGATAAATGAAAAATGTATAATGATCATATTCGGCGGAACCGGCGATCTGGCTCATCGCAAACTGGTTCCTGCGATCTATAACATGCATCTTTCCGGCCAACTTCCGGAAAGTTTCGCCCTGCTGGGTACAGGCCGGAAACAAAAAAGCCATAAGCAATACCGTCATGAACTGGCAGTATCTGCAAAAAAATACTCAAGCCAGTCATTTAAAGAAAAACAGTGGGAAACCCTGGCTGGTAATATATATTATCACGATATTGATCTTCAGGATAATACCGGTTATCAAAGGTTAAAAGAAACATTAAAAGCCCTGTCACCCGGAACAAACAGCGAAGGCAATATACTTTACTACCTGGCGCTCGCTCCTCAATTATTCAGCCCGGTCTCCACAAATCTGAAGCGTAACAAGTTGAATGCTTCCCCTTACGGTTGGCGAAGGCTCCTGATTGAAAAGCCCTTCGGCTATAACCTGGCTTCGGCCAGGGAACTTAATACAGTAATCACCGAAGCTTTTAGCGAAGAAAACATCTACCGCATAGACCATTACCTGGGCAAAGAAATGCTTCAGAATATCCTGGTACTTCGATTTGTAAACTGCATTTTTGAACCACTATGGAATAATAACTATATAGACAATATACAAATTACCGCCAGTGAAACCGATGGCATCGGTACCCGCGGTCGTTATTACGATCTTTCTGGAGCTATGCGCGATATGGTGCAGAGTCATCTCTTTCAAATGCTGGCCCTGACAGCAATCGAACCGCCTGCTCAAAGCGATCCCCATAGTGTGCATATGGAGAAGCTAAACCTGCTTAAGACTATACAGCTCTGGCCCGATAGTCCTATCGAGGAAAAAATCGTTTTCGGTCAGTACAACAATTTCCGAGCAGAACAAGGTGTTTCACCTGATTCTAAGACGGAAACATTTAGCGCGCTGAAACTTACAATTGATAATGATCGCTGGAGGGGTGTTCCTGTCTACCTGAGAACTGGAAAAAACCTCGGAGAAAAAATAGCAAAAATAGTAATCCAGTTCAAAGTGCCATCCAATATCGACTCCCACATACTGCCGGGTAGTTCTCTTGCCGACCGATCTGACCTACCGAACCTATTGACCTTGAAAGTACAACCCCGTGAAGGTGTGGTTTTCCAGTTCAATATCAAAAAGCCTGCCACTATGGGCGAAATTGTGCCTGTCGAAATGGATTTCTGCCAACCATGTGCCTTCCTGATTAACACGCCTGAAGCCTACGAAAGGTTGCTAACTGATGCCATAATGGGTGATAAAACCCGATTCACCGGATGGAATGAAATTGAATGCGCCTGGTCCATAGTTGACAACATCTATCAGGAGTATAATAAAGCCGGCGCTTATTTGCATCAATATGAGCCTGGAAGCAATGGACCGCAGGCAGCAATTGATATGCTTAGTCGGGATAATCGTCGTTGGTGGGAATAATAACTACTTAACTTTAGCAGCATCTTTCTATAAGCTTTATTTTTTTTGTTGTAACCATGGCCTGGTCAGCCTGCTTATGTTTGGCATAACAAACCAGGTCATAAGCAAAACTGACAGTATAGTAAATACAAGAGTTCGAATTGGAAGCGGCCAATCATTTAGAAGCATGCCTATTGTATATGAAATAACTAACACAGTTGGAAAAAGCCCAATTTCTGTAAGCAGTGCCTGTTTCCATATTGGCGGCGGTGTTCCATAAGAGCAGGCAGGATCGTGAAACCAGTATTCAAGACCGGTTGCTTTGTCGACATGTGGCTCTCCTTCTATAAATTCACGCGATTGATTGATCCAATACGCTCTCTCATCTGAATTCTGCCATGAATCAAAGTGTTCAACAGTATCAAACCGGTAAATAATGGTATGTTCACCTTCAGCTGTTACTGGTCGAATGTATCCTGAACCCAGATGCCCCTGAAAATGCTCTGCAGCCTTCGCAATATCATTTACCCAGGAACTAAACTTATTTTCAAACCCAGGACGAATTCGCCTTGACACTACTACTGTTATTGGCCCTTCTGGTTCCATAAATTTTCACCTCAATTTTAAACAGACCTTGCAAAACAAAAAGCCGCAAGAAATCTAGAAAATCAATAAATATGTCATGGGCCATCCTCTCTGGTTCTATTCTTCAACAGAAATACCCTTCCAAAAAGCATAATAACCCTTTATATGCTTGGCTTTTTCCTTAGGCTCAGGATAAGACCATGCACCGGTCCGGCTAATATTATCACCAACCACGACATTGTAATAATGTGCCTCCCCTTTCCAGGGACACTGGGTTCTGTAATCTGTATCCTCCAGGTACTCTTTTTTTACTTCACCAGGTGGAAAATAGTGATTACCCTCAACCACGATCGTATTATTGCTTTCAGCAATTAATGTATCATTCAGGTAAGCCTTTGCCATTATTAATCACTTCCCTTCAATTTATTAGCAGTAATGGTCGATAATATCTTCATTAGTTCGGCAAATAGTTTAAATTACCTGCCTTGCCATACTATTGATGGCGATATGAAGCATTTAGCTCTATAGAAAGATTGAGTGAAAAATATAAAAGCCGCAAACCCTGTGTTTGCGGCATATTTTCTGGTGCGCCTGGAAGGATTTGAACCCTCGACTAACGGATATAGAAGTGCGTTAAAGCACTTCAGGTGAAAACTTGCAATCCTTTGTTTATAAGGGTTTACGGCTTTATACTTCAAGTTATTTCAGGTCATTTTGGGGCATTTCCTGTTCTCATTGTTCCCAAATTGATCCCAAGTTACTGCTCATTTTCATTGATAAGGTTCTCAATGTATTGCATATCTTTTTCACTAATACCACCCCTGGCTGCTACACCAACAGCACATCGATCATCCTTGCTTCTCACCGATTTAGAGAGAATTTCGCTGACCAGAGCGTTTAAACTTTTCCCTTCAGCTTTAGCTTCTACAGCAATACTTTTATGAAGCTCCGGGTTAATTCGTACGACAAATCTGCCTGAGTAAGGTTTAATCGGATCTTCTCCTCTTTCAGCACAAAATTCGAGATAATCATCTATAGAATCCTGGAAGGCCTGTTTCAGCTCATCCACAGAAGTTCCTTCAAATGTAACAACATCACTAATGTTTATTACTTCACCATGAAAGATATCGGCTTCTTCGTCAAACTCCACCTTGCCATAATAACCTTTATATTCCATTGCTTTTCACTCCCACCTCTATAAGAAATCTGCGCACAGAACGTACAGTTGGCTTATTAGTTACAGGCTGCGGATGAGGTCGATGGAAAACAGCTTTCGTACTTCCAAGGACAACCCTTATCCTTGATCCTCTACCCTGAGAAATTTCTGCTCCAAGGGCTCCAAACAATGACTCAATATCATCCCAGCGTATATCGGAGCGTTCAGGGTTTTCGAATATTTTTGCCAATGTCTGCCGCTGTTTCTTATTCATAAATAAATAGTATCATACTTTGATACTATGTCAAGGCTTTTCTGGAAAAATATTTGGCATCGTATTTGATTTTAATAGAATATCTCGTCATCTTCTTCATCATATTCATCATAGGGAATAGTAAGGATTGTTAATACTGAATTTAAATGCGGCATATAGAGAGAATCCTCAACCAGTATTTTGTAATTACGATCATCATGGGTCCAAGCTTCGAGCGGAACTGAATCTTTATTTTCTGGAAAAAGTCCGCCTGACCTAAACATTTCAGAGGCTATACTTAATTTCGATAATTTCCCTGTGGCGAGATAAAGATTAAAAGATTTAGCCTTATTGAACCAAACAATCCTTTCATCTTGGGAGTAAACTACCGCAATTCGATCAGAACAACTATTTGATACTTACAGAGCTGTGGCTGTAATTGAAGTTTCACATTTGTTGGCTAAGGTTTTCAACAACTCCAAACTAACATCAACGCTTTTTACGGTAAAATAAAATGGATGAATTTTCATCCAAAAGTATTGACCGGTTACAGCCCTTAGACATACTGCTGCCACCTTATATATTGCCTGGGGGATTCCAACTCGCTCTGTATCGAATATATTAGGTCATGCCCGCACAAGCACCACCCAGGATATTTACGCAAAAAGCCTTCAATCAGTGGAAAAAATAGCGGCCCAACGAATGAATACCGCTTTCAATAAATCAGCCCTCAAGTAGCTGCCATTTTTTCACATGTTCCCAAAGTGTTCCCATTTGGCTCATTAGAAAGAGTAAACGAAGAATATAAAAGCCGCAAACCTTTTGTTTGCGGCATATTTTCTGGTGCGCCTGGAAGGATTTGAACCCTCGACTAACGGATTAGAAGTCCGCTGCTCTATCCCCTGAGCTACAGGCGCGTGTATATATATTAACCTCTGGAACGTTTTAAATCAATAGTACTTTAGATCACTGACTCTTCTCTTAAAAATTCCCATCCATCATCCCGCCAAATGAATACGGCCTTGGTTGACCATTCGCTGTAGGGCAGTCCAAACAGTAAAGTTACAAACTGATCATCTTTTGATTCAATCATGTAAACAATAATGTTATCCTCGACCAAATCAAAGCGTTCAAAGAATCTTTCAACATCATTTAGTTCTTCTGTATGGAGCATAATCACTTCACCGTCACCGGTACGTTCGATCAACCAGTTATGAGCATTCAACTCCAGCAGATCATAGTCGGGTGGAGTCGAAGGGGCAGGAACAATTTCTTCTTCAATTTCATCCGCTTCTTCTTCCACCTCAGGATCCGGTTCAGGTTCAGTATCTACGGAAGGCTCCTGCTGCTCTTCACCGGGCCTTTCAATCTCTATTTCATCAGCAACTGTTTCATCAGAATCATTTAATAAGTAATTTACTCCGACAATAACTATAATCAAGATAAGCACTATGAGCAGGAGGGGAAGAATTAAACCTTTTTTCGGTTTCGGTCGGTAATCAAGCTCGGCAAATTCATCTTCCATTGAATTTGGCATATCCTTTTCATTATCAACCACTTTTAAACCCCTCCTTTACCTTTGGAATATATACTTTCCGGTTTATAACTAATTTTTTAACAGCAATACCGGGCATACTGAATGCCTGACAATCTGATCTGCAGTGCTGCCAATAACCAGTTCATCAACCATGCTTCTGCCGCGCCTGGTAATCGCCAGCATTGATATGTGTTTCTTTTTTGAAGCTTCAATAATCAGTTCAGAGGCTACTCCAACAGCTACTTCTATTTCAACTTCAAAGCCTCTTTCTGTAAACTCGTTTTTCCAGCCTTCAAGTTTGGCAAGCGCTTTCTCGCTGTTCTTTTTTATCTGCTCTTCTGTATAACCTTCATCAACTACATGGTAGAGAATTACCTTATTAAAAACTCCGGGGTTTTCAAGGAATGTATCGAAAATATGGATTGAGCTTCTTGAAAAATCGGTTGCCAGTAACGCTGTGGTCGGTTCACTATCTTTAAATACAGGCATACGGACCGGCAAACCATTATCACGGTAATATTTTTCAATCAGCACCGGCTTCCTGGTCCCGCGGATAACATCGGTAACAGTGCTGCCAAGAAATAGTTTCCTGACCAGGCTGCCTTCGCCCAGAGAACCGATCAGAATCAGATCTGCATTTTCTTCAGCTGCCAGGGTTTTAATCTCTTCAGCCGGATTGCCTACCGGTTGAAGCACTCTCACGCTTAAGCCCTGTTCCTCTAACTCATGTTTGCGTTTATCAATTTTTTTTAGAAAATCACGTCTTTTGGCGCTTAAACCGATAGCAGCCGATTCCATGCGGATAACATGAACGATAACCAGTTCTTCAAGGCCCATATGCTGCAAATCGGTAACTGCATTTAATAACTCCATTGCCGGCCCTGAAAAATCAACCGCCACCAATACTTTTTTGAACAAACTGTCAACCTCCCCCTGCATAATTATTTGATGAACTCTCAAGTTCATATATTCGATGTTCACAAGCTTAAACCTGCCGGTACAATTCTTATAAAATAGTTGATATATATTGAGGTTGAACTTATGCCGGTCAAATTATCAAAAAGACAGGGAGACTTCTAAAATCTCCCTGTCTTACAATGCGACTTATTGTCTGCTCACTCTTAATCCATAACCAGAGCAATTCAGTCTGTTTAACTTATTTTAACTTTGGACCCACTTTTTCCTCAAAAGCAAACCTCCGGTTAATGTCAGTGAACCAATAATAAATGGAAGTGGTATATTTCCATAACCATCAGTACTGGGAGTTGGTATATCCTTTCTAAAACCTTTATAGTGAGCTATATCAGTGTCTATAACAGTTTGATTACCGTATTCTCCAATAGCTGTCGCGATGTTACTTTGCTGCCCGAGCTTCGCCTTGATTCCGGTTAAGACATACTCAAAGGATTTACCGATATCAAGCGAAGCGGGAATCGAAGCACCGCTAAGGCTGTATTCATTGTCTGATAAAGACAGATTGGTTAGTGTAACATTACCAGTATTGGTAACCACAAACTTAAACCATACTTCATCATCAACCCAGGCTGACGGTCCAGGGGCTGTATTGGCATCCAGCCAATTTGAGCCTTTATCTACTGAGACATATTTCTTTACAGTTATCACCGGCGCCGATACTTCTGTTTTAACTCCCGTGTAGTAAGCTTTATCGGTATCACTATATGTCTGACTCTCATACTGGCCTGTCACCGTAGCTATGTTTACGTGCTGGCCTTCCTCTTTTACTTCAACCCCGGTTAGAATACGTTCAAATGATGATCCTGATGAAAGTGAATCGGGATATGTAAGGTCGCTTAAATCCAGGGTGTCATCTATAAGTTTGATGCCAGTTAATGTCACATTACCGGTATTAGAAACCACGAATTTAAAACGCACACTATCTCCAACTTCAGTTGTCGGTCCAGGCGCAGTTTCAGCATCATGCCATGTAGATCCACCGTCTACAGAGACATATTTTTTAAGGCTGATGCCAGG
>JAHYJM010000013.1 GCA_019428945.1 Bacillota bacterium
GGCATACAGCTTACAGGACCGGTTTCAGCAATCTTCATTTTAGTCGGAGTGATCGTATTTTCCCGCTACCCGGAAAAAGAAGTCAGAACATACCAGGAGGACTAAACTGGGACAGGGGGGACAGGTCCTTTTGTCCCATTCACGGAGGTGCTTTATATGACAGATAACAAGGCCCTGGAGAGGGCAAAAATATACCTGGATAAATTTAAGCTTCATCTTGAACCAAAGGAGCACGAACAAACCACCAAAACATCCGTTGAAGCTGCACAGGCTTTAGGTGTTGAGGTTGGGCAGATCGCCAAAACAATCCTTTTCAGGGCAGGTCAGTCATACGGCCTTTTTGTTGCCGCAGGAGATATAACTATTGACGCAAAGAAGGTTAAAGCCCTGCTCGGTGGCGGCAAGGTCAGAATTGCAAAACCCGATGAAGTTGAGGAAATAACAGGCTACCGCGTTGGCGGGGTATGCCCTTTTGATATAAAACCGGAGATTAAAATATTTATTGACAGTTCAATGGCACGTTTTGATATAGTTTTCAGCGCTGCCGGATCGAGCCATTCTTACCTGCCGATTACCCTTGAACAGCTTGAGCAGGTTACAGGCGGCACTATCGTTGATATGCAGAAAGAATGATCAAAGTGGGACAAATGGACCTGTCCCCTTTGTCCCATTAGGTTAGGGTGGGGTTGTGATCGCGCCAGGGATGATTCAGGCGAAGCTGGTGCAGGGCATCGAGGTTGAGTTCCGCTACGGCCATCGCTTCGCTGCTGAATGATTCAACCTCAGCCAGCACACCGTCGCGTTTTGGAGTAATCTCCAGGGGAGCAAAGATACCGGCTCTGCCGGTAAATGTAAAGCCGGCTACACTGCCAACAAGGGAGCTCTTGATTCCATAAATAACGCTTTCCTGCACCCTGGGCCAGATTCCCCGCAGGGCGAGCCAGTAATTATATTCTTCAAGGTTTGCGATTGGCAATAAGACAATATCCACCCGGTGCGATTCGAGGATTCTGAAGGTTTCATAATAGGTTGCATCCATGCATACAGGTATGGCCAACCTGCCCAGCGGTGTGTCAAAATGTGAAAATGAGCGGCCCCGTTTGAGCTGCCACTCAGCCTCAACCGGCAGCAGGTGAACTTTGTCCTGACTGCCGATAAGCCTGCCTTCCGGGCTGTACAAAAAAGACCTGTTTACCACAGTCCCGGCTTCAGCAAAAGGGTAACTACCGGCCATTATGTAAACGCCGTAGGCTTGAGCGAGGCTTGAGAACAAAAGATCAATAAAGGGCTTAACTGCCGGAGTCATAAAACTGAAGATATCGGCTAAGCTGATACCGGATCCTGTATTTTTACCGGCGCTTTGATCAGGGGCATTTTGGTATGACTTTTCCAGTTGATCAATACCGGGCAGCATCCCAAAAAGCGGCAGGCTGTTATACTCGGGGAAGGCAACTATCTGCGCTCCCGCCTCAAAAGCTTCTTTAACCCTGCGGTGCATCTCGTCGGCATAGGCCAGGGGATTTTTGAATAGCTTAAGTTCCACCTGAAGGGCGGCTGCCCTGACCCGTTTTCTGTCAACCGGTGCCGGGATGTATGGCTGAGGTAAAACAGATTTAAGGTGGCGGCGCAGGCGGGCGGGACGGCAGAGCCAGACCAGGTAGCGCTGAAAGAGCTTTTCTTTAAATTGATCAATTAAACGCATATTACTTCGAACCCACTTTTCAGGTTGATTCCTGCCGGAGGCCTAATTTCGGCCCAGTTCACTGTACGCTTCAGGATTTAGAAGCTCAAGCAGGGGGTACTTTTGCTTTAATTCTTGACGGGCTGGTTCGTCAAGCCAGGCTGCTGCATATGAATCACCAGGGTAGCCGCGGGCCAGGTAACCGCTCAAACCGGGGGTTATTTCGCAGGGCCCGTGCACTATTGGCGCTGCTCCAAAGCTGCGATCAGCCAGCTTACCGGACAGCTGAGCCTCAACAGCCCAAAACTGATTCTGCTGGACCTGGGCCCAGATACCGGCAGCCTGGGGCCAGCAGTTGAACCCTGCCTCAAGCGCACCGCAGTGTAATATGATGTCTGCACCATTAAGGGCCAGGATACGTCCTGTTTCAGGGTGGCGGGCATCATTGCCGATGATCAGGCCTGCTTTAAGTTCACCGACAGTAAAAAAGTTCAGCGCTTCTCCCCTGCACAAACCTGCCTCTCTTTCTTCACGGGTCAAATGAGTCTGTTTTTGGCTTACAATAACTCTTCCTTCCGGATCGAAACAGCAGGCGCTGTGAAAGATGCACCCGCTCTCTCTGAAAAAATATGTGCCGGGAACAAGGTATATTTCCAGTTCCCGGGCGGCAGAAGCATGCAGATCAAGAAATAGTTCCAGCCATTTCCCGTATCCTGAAGTTAAGTCCTTAAGGATAGTGAAAAAGTCTGCCGGGGGTTTTAGTTGAGCCGTTGAAAATCCAACCAGGAGTGAGCTGTAAGCGGGCAAAACTACCAGTGAAGCACCAGTTTGCTTCAGCATGGTTAAGAGGCTATTCCGGTAATCTTCCAGACTGTTCATCTTAATGCCGGCCAGAGTTAATGCGGCAACCCTCAATTTAAGTTTACCTCTCCTCCTGTATCGCATACGAACATTGCATACTGCCAAGTTAACGCAAAGAGACAAATATACTTCACAAGCCAACTCTCTCAGGGAACTCCGTGTCGATACCGATCGGGAGAAACCACGTGGACGGACAGTTCCATCGTTTCTTTTCATCTTTTTAAAGGTGCGGCGACACCCCCCCTGCGAAGGAATGTCCCCGATGGCTTTCGCTAAGCGTGGGGACGCCCGAGTCGACCCCAGGGTATCGCTTATTTCTAAATTTTTCGCTTTAGTATTACGCTTTGATCAGGTTTACCAGGGCCTCTGCCATTTCAGCGGTGCCGGCAGTACCTCCGAGATCGGCGGTAACATTTTTGCCTTCAAGAATTAAAGCAGCCAGGGCATTCTCAATACGCCGGGCAGCTTCAGCCTCTCCCAGGTAGTCAAGCATCAAAACTGCTGCCATGATCATGGCTGAAGGGTTAACCCGGTTTTGACCAGTATATTTTGGAGCGCTGCCGTGAACAGGTTCAAAGAGGGCTGCCTGATCACCGATGTTGGCCCCGGGAACCAGGCCCAGGCCTCCGACCAGGCCGGCGCAAAGGTCTGATAAAATATCACCGTAAAGGTTGGGCATAACCAGAACATCATAGAGCTGCGGTTTCTGCACGAGCTGCATGGCCATGTTGTCAACGATGCGATCTTCAAACTCGATCTGTGGGTATTTTTCGGCCACCGCTCTTGCTGTATCAAGAAAGAGACCGTCACTGAGTTTAAGAATATTGGCCTTGTGCACTGCTGTGACCTTGCTGCGGTTATTTTTAACAGCATATTCAAAAGCAAACCTGACGATTCGCTCAGATGCTTTCCGGGTAATGATCTTGATGCTTTCCGCCGCATCGCTGCCAACCATATGCTCAACCCCGGAATAGAGATCTTCTGTATTCTCGCGCACCACAACAAGATCGATATCCCGGTAGGGTGAAACCACTCCCGGGATTGTTTTTGAAGGGCGCAGGTTCGCATAGAGATCGAGCTCCATGCGCAGGGCAACGTTGATGCTTCTGAAACCGGAACCGATTGGCGTTGTCAGCGGACCTTTTAAACCAACCCGGTTCTTTCTCAGCGAGGCAAGCACTTCCTCGGGCAAAGGTGTGCCATATTCGGCAATCGCTCCTTCGCCGGCGCTTACTTCGTCCCAGTTAATCTTCACTCCCGCTGCTTCAATTACGGAAAGGGTCGCTTCTGTTATCTCCGGCCCGATACCGTCTCCTTTGATTAATGTTACTGTGTGCATTAGCAGCCTCCTTGCATGATTTTGTCCCAGAACTGCTCTGCCTGGGCCGCGGTTTCATTTATTGATCCGCTGTTGTCAATGATTGCATCAGCATACTTTTTTTTATCTCCGAGCGGCATCTGCGCACTCAGGCGGTTTTCTGCTTCAATCCTGCTTAAATGATCGCGCTGCTGCAGGCGTTCCAGCTGTATTTCCGGGGATACATAAACCAGGAGTATCAAATCAACCCCAGAGTGCATACCGGCTTCGATCAGCAGGGGGATATCGTAAACGATCACAGCATCGGGATCTTTTCCTGCTATCTCAGATGAAAGAACAGCGAACCTGTCGGCTACCCTGGGGTGAATAATTTCGTTCAGCTTCTCAAGTTTTGCGCTGTCGTTAAAAACAATGCCGGCCAGTTTAACCCGGTCAATGCTGCGATCGGGTAAAAGTATGGTCTCGCCAAGCCAGTCTACAATTTCCTGCCAGGCCGGCAGATCGGGCTGAACTACCTCCCGTGCGATCTGATCGGCATCAATAAGGTGAGCGCCTTTTTTTACCAGCATTTTTGCCACGGTACTTTTACCCGATGCAATACCGCCCGTTAAACCGATAATTAACATAGGCTCTAATTCTCCCTGTCTTCTTCACTTTCATTTACCTGGCAGCATGGGCAATAGTATGTGCCCCGGCCGGCAACAACTGTTTTTTCGATTAACGCCCCGCATTTTATACAGTTTTCACCTTTGCGTCCGTAAACGGCGAGCCTGCTCTGAAAATCTCCCAGGGCTCCGCTTGCGCTGCGATAATCGCGAAATGTTGTTCCCCCATGTTCGATTCCTTCTTCAAGCACTGCCTTAATAGAATGGTAAAGCGCTTTGGTCTCATCCCGGTTAAGGGAAGAAACCCGGCGAAGAGGGTGGAATCCACAGCGGTGCAAACATTCATCAGTATATATATTGCCCATCCCTGCGGCAAAATCCTGGTCCAAAAGCAGTGATTTCAGGCGGCTCTTCTCTTTCTTTTTCAGCATCTGCTGGAAAGTTTCACAATCAAGCTCGTTATAAATATCCGGTCCGACATGTTGTAAAACCAGCTCTTTCAGCTCAGCTTCCCCTGAAACATACCAGAGCCGGCCAAACCGGCGCATATCGGAATATACCAGCGATGAACGATCAGAAAAGGGCAGTGTAACCCTTAAAAAACGCTCATTTATGCAGCTGCTGTCATCTGTGTAGATCAGGTTGCCCGTCATCCGCAGGTGAACCACCAGAATACCCTGATCAAGGTAAATAAGCAGATATTTACCTTTACGTCCAATTTTTTTTACAGTACGCCCCTGCAGGGCTCCGCTGAATTCTTCCGGAGCGGGATGTTCAATTGTTGAAGGCATGTGGAGTATTGGCGCTGCAAAAGTTTTACCGGTTATCAGCGGTTCCAGTTCACGGCGAATAGTTTCAACCTCAGGCAGTTCGGGCAATTTTAAATCTCCTGTTCTAAAATTTCTTCAGTTCTTCCCAGTTGGCGCCCCATTTAAGATCAACCTGAAGAGGCACTGAGAGCGTAAAGGCATGCTCCATCTCTTTCTTAATCAGCGGGGCGAAAAAATCGAGCTCAGATTCTTCAATTTCAAAGAGCAGTTCGTCGTGAATCTGCAGAAGCATTGCCGCATTGAAACCGCCTTCTTCAATGATCCGGTCAATCTTCAGCATGGCCAGCTTAATTATATCGGCGGCCGAACCCTGAATGGGAGTGTTCAGAGCCATGCGTTCGGCAAAGCTGCGGGTATTATGATTGGATGAATGAATTTCAGGCAGATAGCGCCTTCGATTAAGCATGGTGGTCACGTAACCCTGATCGCGGGCCTGCTCAGTGATCATGTCCATATAAGCTTTTACACCGCTGTAACGCTCAAAATAACTGTCAATATAGGCTTTTGCCTCGGCACGCGGTATTTTAAGCCCCTGGGCCAGACCGTAATCGCTGGAGCCATATATGATACCAAAGTTTACTGCCTTCGCTTTTTCGCGCATCAGGGGTGTTACTTCTTCAAGTTTTACGTTATTGACTTCAGCAGCAGTGCGACGGTGAATGTCCTGACCTGTGTTAAAAGCCTCTACGAGGATAGGATCTTTAGATAAGTGGGCCAGTATTCTCAGTTCCACCTGGGAATAGTCGGCGGCAAAGAAAATCCGTTCCTTATTAGAGGGGATAAAAGCTTTTCTGATCCGCCGTCCTTCTTCAAGTCTGATCGGGATATTCTGCAGGTTGGGATCGCTGCTGCTGAGCCTTCCAGTGGCAGTTGACGCCTGGTTTAAAACTGTATATATTTTCTCTTCGCCGGGGTCAACCATTTCGATCATCCCTGAAAGGTAAGTGCCCTCAAGTTTTGAAAGCTGACGGTAGAGAAGTAATAATGCAGCTATTTCATGTTTTTCTGCCAGCTCTTCAAGGACGCGGGCGTCGGTTGAACGGCCGGTTTTGGTTTTGCGGATTGCCGGCAGTTTTAGCTTATCAAAGAGAACGACAGCTAACTGCTGCGGAGAATTAATATTGAATTCTTCTCCGGCAAGACTAAAGATTTCTTTCTCAAGCATGTCTAAACGGCTGCATATTTCTTTTGAAAGAGTACGCAGATAAGCACTGTCAACTTTAATGCCCCGCCTTTCAATGCGGGCAAGAACTAACGCCAGGGGCAGTTCAAGCTCGAAAAGAAGTTTTTCCAGCGACTGTTCCTGAAGCTGTTCCAGAAGGTTTTCATAAAGCGGGAATAACTGCCTTGCCTCTTCAGCCAGCCAGGGTCCGCGATGGGGGAGACCTGTTTTTGATTTTTTCCCTGCTGAAGTTTCCACTGGTTCCAGGCCGAGATAACGCTGGAGCAGATCAGGCAGGTTGTAACGGCCTGCGGCTGGATCGGCCAGGTAAGCGGCAAGGTGAGTATCAAATTTGATTTCAGGAATTTCAAGACCAAAGTTTAAAAAGAGATGTTCGCACTGCTTGGCATCGTGAACTAAAAGCTTTACATTTCGCTTACACAGGGAAGAGATCATTTCGAGCGTTTTGTTGCCATCATGCTCATGATCAGAAATTGTAAGGTAGCAGGCCTTCTCCCGGTCTGCTGCCAATGCAACAGTTACAAGTGCGCTTCGCCAGTATGGCCAGCCGCCTGCCTGTTCTGCCCGCATTGCAAGAACGGATCCATCCCTGATGTGATCAAGATAATTTTTTAGTTCGCCGGACGTTTGTAGCTTCACAGCTTCAGGCAGCTCATTACTGATTACCTCTTCACCGCCCGCTGCCGCTTTAACCCGGGAAGCCAGGTTCTTGAATTCAAGCTCATTTAATATGGCCAGCAGCTCTTCATATTCAGGTTTCTGATAACGGCAAAGATTTTCATCAAATTCAAAGGCAACATTTCGCCTGAGAGTGACAAGATCACGGCCTGTGAAAAGCTGATCGCGGTAATCTATTAAGTTTTGGGCCGCTTTGCCCCTGATTTTATCTATATTCTCGTAAAGATTTTCAATAGACCCATATTCAGCAAGCAGATTACGGGCAGTTTTATCACCAATACCGGGAACACCCGGAATATTGTCGGAAGGATCTCCCTTTAAAGCCTTGTAGTCTATAAACTGATCGGTGGTCATGCCGTAGGCTTCTTTTAAAAGATCAGGATCGTAACGCACCATCTGGCTGATCCCCTTTTTAGTGAGCATAACCGTTATATGATCATCAACCAGCTGAAGCAGATCGGCATCGCCGGAGACAACAGTTACTGCCTGACCCTGTTCAGCAAACCTGTCAGCGAGGGTGCCGATAACATCATCGGCTTCAAAATCATCAACAATAAATACGGGAATACGCATCGCTTTGAGGATTTCCCTGGTGCGCCCGATCTGTTCGGCAAGCTCCTGGGGCATTTTCTCCCGCTGGGCTTTATAAGTTTCATCAATTCGCACCCGGAAAGAAGGTTTTGGCGGATCAAAGGCAACAGCTATATAATCCGGCTTTTCTTCTTCCAGCAGTTTGAAGAGCATATTTGTAAAACCATAGACAGCATTCGTATGTTCACCCCGGCGGTTTTGCAGGGGGGGCAGAGCATAAAATGCCCTGTAGAGCAAACTATTACCATCGATTACAATAAATTTTTCCCGTGATGTTGTCAAACGACCGGCTCCTTTATAATTACACGGTGGAATTAAACTTGCTGTTAAGATCGGCCATTTCAATCGCTGAAGCGGCAGCCTGCCATCCTTTGTTGCCGGCCTTACTGCCTGCTCGTTCTATTGCCTGTTCGAGGGTGTCGCTGGTGATAACTCCAAATATAACGGGGAGCCCTGTTTCAAGGCTGACATGGGCGATACCTTTTGCCACTTCGGAAGCTACATAATCAAAGTGAGGGGTTGAACCGCGAATAACTGCTCCCAGGCAGATAACAGCATCATAACGCTTGCTCAAAACGGCCTTCTTGGCAGCAAGGGGTATCTCAAAAGCGCCGGGGACCCAGATCAGTTCTATGGCCTCTTCCTGCGCTTCATGCCTTTTCAGGCAGTCAATAGCCCCGCTTAAAAGGTGGCCGGAAATAAATTCATTAAAACGACTGACGATGATCGCAAACCGGTAATCACGGGCAACCAGCTTTCCTTCAATTGTTTTCAAGTTGATCTCTCCTTGTACAATATAGTTGTTGAATTAAAACCAATCTCCGTTTTTCACAGAATTACGGAGTCTTAACCTGTTTTGTGCTGCCTATGCTAACCAGAAAAGCAGCATGGAGTGTTGTTTAATTCTAAATTCTTCACACTACTCAGCTTACTGCATATTAAGGTAATGACCAAGTTTTTCTTTCTTTGTCGAAAGGTAATTGCAGTTGTACTGGCAGGGTTCAACTTCCAGTGGAACTCTTTCGACAATATTCAGGTCGTATCCTTCAAGCCCCTTAATCTTGCGGGGATTGTTGGTCAGCAGTTTAATTTTCTTAAGACCGAGATCGACCATGATCTGGGCACCTACCCCATAGTCGCGCAGATCGGCGGCAAAACCAAGAGCTTCGTTCGCTTCAACTGTGTCTTTCCCGGAATCCTGCAGTTCATAAGCGCGAATTTTATTCAGCAGACCGATTCCCCTGCCTTCCTGGCGCATGTAAATAAGTGCCCCGGAACCGGCTTCGGCAATCTGTTTCATTGCCGTGTGCAGCTGGTTGCCGCAGTCACAGCGAAGCGATGCGAATACATCGCCGGTAAGACATTCTGAATGGACCCTTACCAATGTGGGCTGATCAGAGTTTATGTCACCCATGACCAGGGCCAGGTGAGTGAGGCTGTCGATATTATTTTCATAGGCTATTAACTTGAATGTGCCAAAAACGGTAGGCATTTCAGCAGTAGCTCCCCGCCAGACCAGCTTCTCTTTTTTCATCCGGTAGTTAATCAAATCGGCAATGCTGATAAGCTTCAGATTATGCTCTTTGCAGAAATGAATTAACTGCGGCAAACGGGCCATGCTGCCGTCTTCATTTATTATTTCACAGATAACCCCGGCAGGCTCCAACCCGGCCATCGCGGCAAGATCAACTGAGGCTTCGGTATGCCCGGCCCGGCGAAGCACACCGCCTTCCATCGCCTCAAGGGGAAAGATATGGCCCGGGCGACGCAGGTCGGCAGGTTCAGTATCGGGATCAAGCAGAGCTTTAATTGTTTTAGCCCTTTCATAAGCAGAGATTCCGGTACTGCATGAACCGACATCCACTGAAACTGTGAATGCGGTACAGTGAGTATCAGTATTGTTGGTAACCATAGGCGGCAGATCAAGTTCGCTGACCCGCTTTGAAGTAAGCGGGGCGCAGACAAGACCCCGGGCATGACGAATCATGAAATTTACCGCTTCCGGGTTTACTTTCGAAGCAGCCATGACCAGATCGCCTTCGTTTTCGCGATCTTCATCATCGACTACAACAACCATTTTGCCCTCTTTTAAATCCTCAAGAGCTTCTTCTATTGTGTTAAATGACATTTATGTTTCACTCCTTAACTCTTCTATAGATAACCCTTCTCCTGAAGAAGGGAGATTGTTAAAGTTTCTTTGTTACCACCACTATTGACTAAACGTGGCTCTAGCATTTTCTCTACATATTTACCGATCAGGTCAACTTCAAGATTAACTGACTCTCCCACTTCCTTGTAACCAAGAGTTGTTTCACCTGATGTATGGGGAATCAGGCCAACTGAAAACCCGCCCTTGTCCAGGTCGATCACAGTCAGGCTTACCCCGTCAAGGGCAATCGAACCCTTGGGAACGACATATCTCAGCAGCTTTTCGGAGGCATCAAAGTAGAGTAAAATAGCTTCTCCCTGGGGTTTTCGCTCTCTCAAAGTGACTACAGCATCTATATGTCCGCTGACCAGGTGACCACCAAGGCGGCCGCCTAAGGTCATCGCTCTTTCCAGGTTTACTTTATGCCCTGCCGCAAGGGTACCGAGGGTCGATTTTTTCAGGGTTTCGGGCATGGCGAATACAGTAAAACTTTCCCGGTCAAAAGCGGTTACCGTCAGGCAGGGTCCACTTACGGCTACGCTGTCACCAATTTCTATACCGCCGAGAACTTTCGATGCTTTGACAACCAGATCAGCTCCTTTGGAGGTTACACTGAGGCGGCGAACTGTACCCATTTCTTCAATCAAACCTGTAAACAATATCTATACCCCCTCAACTGACTCCCCTGTCCTGCTTCACGGGGTAACCGATCACAAGCATATCGCGGTCGAACTGTTTTAACTCAACATCTTCGACAGACCACGCTTTGCTCAGCGAATTTATTCCACTTCCTGCAAATGCAGTGGGACTCTCTTTACCCCCAATGATTATGGGAGCGATAAAGATAAACAGTTTGTCTACCAGGGAGCGTTCCAGGAGGCTGTAGTTTATGGTGCCTCCACCCTCAACCAGCACATTGACCAGCTTACGGTCAGCAAGATTTTTCATCAGGGCGTGCAGGTCAACGCGATCTTCTCTCGATGGCAGGATCAGAACCTCAACACCCCTGGCTTTTAATGCCCTGCATTTATCCTTTGATGCCTGTTCAGTGACCGCCAGGATCGTTTTAGCGGTAGAGACTGTTTCAATAACTTTCGATTCAAGCGGCAGGCGCGCACTGCTGTCAACTACGACCCTGACCGGATCTTTTCCTCCGCCTCCTTCAAGCCTTGCTGTCAGGCGCGGATCATCCTTCAGGACAGTTTCTATCCCTACAACTATTGCATCACTGTGATCTCGCAGACGATGAACAAACTGGCGTGATTTCTCGCCGGTTATCCAGTGCGAATCTCCTGTTGGTGTACCGATTTTACCATCCAGGCTCATGGCGACTTTAACGCTGATGTACGGCATACCTGTGACGATATACTTGATAAAGGCTTCATTTAACTGGCCGGCTTTATCTTCAAGCACACCTTCTTTTACTTTCACCCCCGCTTCAGCGAGGCGGGCAAAACCTTTTCCCGAAACAAGCGGGTTGGGATCCTGCATTGCCGCTACAACCCGGTTAATTCCGGCCTTTATGATCGCTTCGGTACACGGCCCGGTTCTGCCATGATGGCTGCAGGGTTCAAGGTTTACGTATAGAGTTGCCCCCTCTGCTTTCTTCCCTGCTTTTTCCAGGGCTAAAATTTCTGCGTGAGGGCTACCGGCAGCCTGGTGATAACCGCTGCCAACTACTTCAGAACCCTGGACGACCACCGCGCCAACCATGGGGTTGGGGCTGGTGCGACCACGCCCCTGGCGAGCCAGGTCGAGTGCCATCCACATAAATCGATCATCGGCGTCCAAAATATTCACCTCATCATCATAAAATTATAAAAACCCCAAGCATACATCGCTTCAGGGTCTTTTGCAGCAAAAATTAATATTTTCGCGCCGTTTCTTCTTCCTTCCAGACTTTACTGTCGGCTCCGGATTCTGACCGGATCAACCTTCTATGGCTCGCGGGCTCGGCTCCTGTTATGAAGCATCACCGCCGGTTCGGAATTGAAGGGCTTGCCTGCTCGCCCATCTCACCAGACCCTGAAGATAACGGATAAGTGGATTATAGCACATTTTCAACTTTTTTCAAACTATCGACGATCGCTCATTTAAAATATTTCTAAAGGATGATTCGTTTAATAAAAGCTAATCCTTTTTGAATATTTTTCTTCTTCCTGACACTTTTTGCAAATTTATCGTTACCACATTTTTAATACTCAGATCTTTTTAAACTCACTGATAAGCTGCATGCCATCTTCAGCGCTGAAAATGGCGGACCCGGCTACTAAAACTGTAGCCCCCGCTTTAATGATGGCATGGGCAGTTTCTCGATTCACACCACCATCTACTTCAATTTCAGTGGGGAGCCCACGGATTCTGATCTGCTCAGCGCAGTAGCTTATTTTTGGTAATACTTCCGGTATGAATGCCTGCCCCCCGGCACCCGGGTTAACACTCATCACCAGCACAAGGTCCAGCAGCGGCCACACATACTCAAGAAGAGAAGCCGGTGTTGCCGGGTTTAAAGCCACGCCGGCTTTAAGACCCAAATCTTTTATTTTCCGCAGCGCCCTGTCAAGATGATCTACAACCTCAACCTGAATAGTTAACAGATTTACGCCGGCTTTCGCAAATTCTTCAATATGTTTTTCAGGTTCGCTCACCATCAGGTGGGCATCCATAAACATTTCTGTATGAGGCCGCAGCGATTTTACAACAACGGGGCCAATCGTAATCGAGGGAACAAAATGGCCATCCATGATATCAAGATGGATCCAGTCAGCGCCGTTTTCTTCTACTCTTTTTACTTCATCGCGCAGCCTGCTGAAATCAGCTGACAGCAGTGACGGCGCAACCTTAACTGCCATAATCAATAACCCTCCCCTTTGCCTATTTCTTCAGCAAAATACTTGTAATGATCGTAACGCATGGAATTTATTGAACTTCCAACTTCATTGATGACGGCACAGTTCGGTTCGGTAATATGCAAACAGTCCCTGAATCCGCACCGGCCAAGCAGTGGGTCAAATTCAGGAAAGTAAGCCGACAACTCAGCCTGGCTAAGATCCTGAAATTCAAGACGGGTAAAACCGGGGGTGTCTACCACTGAGCCTCCATTTAGGAGGGCAAGCAGTTCAGCCTGACGTGTTGTGTGCTTACCCCGCCTGATTTTATCGCTGACAATGCCTGTCTTAAGCTTTAAACCGGGTTGCAAAGCATTTAACAGTGAAGATTTTCCGACCCCTGAAGGACCGGCAAATACGGAACAGTTCCCATCAAGAGCGCTTCTAAGCTTATCAAGGCCGTTGCCCTTTTTGGCACTGGTGAAAATCAACGGGTAAGGATAAGGTGTTGTTTCTGATTGTACAGATTTAAGGCTTTTATCTTCGAGCAGGTCAGTTTTATTGAGACAGACCAGCGACTTTAAATTTTCTTTTTCTGCCAGAACAAGCATGCGGCTTACCAGCTGCCAATCACAGGCAGGATCTTTCAGGGACATTACCACAACAAGTTGATCAATGTTTGCAACAGAAGGCCGGGTGAGCCGATTTGAACGGGGCAATAACTTTTCGACAACACCATCCTGACCGGATGCTCCGGGAGGTCCAGCTTCGGGATTGAAGATAACCCTGTCTCCGACCATTAAAGCGGCATCGCCACGTTTGAGCATACCCCTGGCCTTGCAATGGTATTCGTTACCCGTATCGGTCCTGACGGTAAAAAAACCTCCCGCCGCTCTGACCACTTTACCTTCCAGTAAATTAACCTCCCTATTCGCCAACAAGCAGGTCGACAAACTGACCGGGCAGGACTTCTTCGCCCGGAGCAGGCACCTGTTCCATAACGTGACCGGCAGAGCTGACAGAAAAGCGGTAGCGCACGATGGGAATCAGATCGTTTTCTCTTAAGTACTGAATTGCTCCTGCTTCGGAGTAACCGATCAGATCGGCTATCGGGAAGGGACCGCGGCCCTGGCTGATATATACCACCACCTCATCACCGTGTGAACTCTGGAAAGATTCACCAGGCACCTGACGGTAGATTTGGCCTTCTGGTATATCGTCATTATATTCTCTTACCGGGGTCATTATTAAGCCCAAATCGGCCAAAATAGCCCTGGCCTCCATCTCAGTACGGCCGGTAAGATCGGGGGTAATGATAAATTCAGGACCCTTGCTGACGTAAAGGTCAATAACCCTGTCTTTCCTGACAATACGCCCTTCCGGGGGGTCAGTTTTAACAACATCACCAACCTGAATCTCATTGTCATGGATATAGAAAATTTCGTCGTTCGGTGTAAGGCCTTCATCACGAAGCAACTGTGCCGCATCACTCTGGCTTAACCCGCGCACTTCCGGAACAGCTATCTCAGGTACAAAGAAGTAACTGCTGATGACCATGCCCAAGCCGCCAAGCAGGACTGCCAACAGCAAAATAAATATAAGCGGTTTAAGCCATTTTTTCCTTACTTTCGGGGCAAACAGACCTGGCTGGGTATCAACCTTTGCTGCAGGCGGTTTCAGGATAACATCATCATCGTTATCTTTACTATTTTTAGAGCGGGGAGGTACAGCCCTGGGGATATCGTTTTCTGCAACGTAGGAAAGATCTTCCAGCATTTCACCGGCTGTTATGTATCTGTCGGCTGAATCTTTCTGTACTGCTTTCATAATAACCTGTTCAAGGTTCTCAGGAATACTTTCAACAAGTCTGCGCGGGGGAACAATCTGTTCCTGGATATGTTTCATGGCCAGGGCTACCGGGCTCTCTGCTTCAAAGGGAACTTTGCCGGTAACCATTTCGTAGAGGACAACGCCCAGTGAATAAAGATCTGACTGTTTACCCGCCAGTTCACCCCTGGCCTGTTCAGGCGATATGTACTGCACTGAACCGATAATTGAGTCTCCCACGGTTACTGTAACACCATCACCGGCTATGGCAATACCGAAATCGGTTACCTTAACCTTACCTTCTTTCGAAAAGAGGATATTCTGAGGTTTAATGTCGCGATGGACAACCCCTGCTGCGTGAGCCTGCTCAAGTGCTTCAGCTATCTGCCGTGTTATTTTTATTGCCTCTGCCGGTGAGAGCTTTCCCTGTTCCCGGATGTATTCTTTCAAATTCTCTCCATCGACATATTCCATGACCATATAATAAGTGCCTTCTTCTTCACCAACATCATAGATGTTTACTATATGTGGATGAGAAAGCGCTGCTGCTGACTGAGCTTCGCGTTCAAAACGCCGGATAAAGGAAGCATCGCCTGTCATCTGATCTTTTAAAACTTTAACCGCAATTGTACGTTTGAGGATAAGATCGCGGCCGCGATATACACGAGCCATCCCACCCTCGGCTATTTTTTCTATAATTTCATAACGTTCAGCCAATACTTTCCCGACCATTAATCCTGCGGACCCCCAATACCGGTTGCTATTACCACAGTTATGTTGTCAAAACCGCCCCTGGAGTTGGCTAACTCTATAAGTGCCTGGGCCAGGGTTTCCGGATCACGGTTCTCTTTGTACATTGCCAGGATCTCATTATCGCGTACCATGTTAGTGAGGCCGTCAGTGCATAAAATAAGGGCAGAACCCGGTTCAATTTCGAGTTCTGTGACATCAATCGCCAGATCCGGCGAAACGCCAAGGGCACGTGTGAGCACATGGCGCTGAGGGTGATTGTCGGCCTCTTCAGGTTTCACCTGGCCCGTATCGATCAACTGTTCAAGAAGCGAATGATCTTTTGTAATCATGGAAATCTGGCCATTATTAATCATGTAAGCCCTGCTGTCACCAACATGACCGATAGTGAGACGGTTAGAGCATAACAGGCCGGCAGTAAGGGTTGTGCCCATGCCGCGCCGTTCGGATGCGCTTTCAGATTCATCAATAATTTTGCTGTTTGCTTCAACTAAAAGAGTTTCGATCAATTTTCGGGCGTTTTCAACTGTGGGCATATTTGAGCGATCTATTGCAAGCCAGATTTTTTCTGCTGCAGCAATTGCAAGCGCGCTGGCAATATTGCCGGCCCGGTGGCCGCCCATACCGTCGGCAACTGCCAGTAAGGCTATGTCAGCTTCTGCTGAAACGAAGTAATTATCTTCATTACGGGCCCGTTCCAGACCCTGGTTGGTCATTCCAGCTACCTGCAATTATAGGACCTCCGTTTATGTAAGGCACATTTAACCTATTCTAGTATAGCAAAGCGAAGGCTTCACGGCAAGATTGCGTGAACCATCAGGTTCGGAGTCGAATCCCGGTTATTACCGCTTTTGCCAGAGAGCGATAAAAAAACCGTCAAGCCCGTGACGGTGGGGCCAGATCGTAGCGGTGATATTGTTGTCCTGATCCAGCTGCAGCGCGGGCGGAAGAAGGGGAACCACCGGTTTTGCAGTAAAATTTATACGGGAATTGTTAAATAAATCAACGACCATCGTAGTCTCTTCCGGTTCGGTTGTGCATACTGAGTAAAGCAGCTTTCCGCCGGAAGGCAGGATATCAGCAGCTGCCGTTAATAGCTGCAGCTGCTGTTTTTGTATTTCAGGGAGATCTTCACCGGAACGGCGCCACTTGATCTCGGGCAGGCGGGCAATTACACCAAGGCCCGAGCAGGGAGCGTCAACAAGAACTGCCTGTGGAGGTTTTAGGTTACAGCTGCCGATAAGCCTGCCGTCAGTATTAAGGGGAATAATATTTTTAAGACCGAGACGGCGGGCTGCTTTCTCAACCAGATCCAGGCGGGTCCGGTGCAGTTCTACTGCAAAAACAGTCCCTTCATTTCGCATTAATTCTGCCAGGTGTGTAGTTTTGCCGCCCGGGGCACTACAGAGGTCAACTACTGTATCACTACAGGATAGAGCAAGTAAGGGCGCAACGAGGGCTGAGCTTTCACCCTGCACTGTATAAAGACCCTCCCGGAATGTTTTTGTTGCCGCTGGTGAAAAACCGCCCTGGGGCAATCTGAGCATACCCGGAACAACGGGACTGTGAACCGCCTTAACTCCTTCACCAGCCAACCTGCCGATCAATTCATCAGGCTTAATACGAAGCAGGTTGGGGCGAATGGAAAGAGCCGGTTTTTCATTTACTGCCCGGCACCAGTTTTCAACCTGATCAGGTTCAAAGCGGATAAGCATTTTTTTGGTCAGCCACAGCGGAATGCTGTGGCGCAGGGAAAAGAAAGCGGCTTGATCGGATTCAGGGTCGGGCCAGGGCAGCGAGTCTGCTTCGCGGCTTATTTTACGCAAAAGCGCATTTGTCAGGCCGGCAACCCCTTTATGCCCGTAGCGTCCGGCCAGGCGCACTGATTCATTAATTGCGGCATAAGCGGGTATGCGGTCAAGATACAAAAGCTGGAATGCTCCCAATCTGAGCAGGTTGCGGATCCAGGGGGTCATCTTTTCTGTTTTCGTATTTGAATAAAGATTCAGCGCCCAGTCAATGGTGTTAAGGTGCTGAATTGTTCCTGAAGCGAGCTTAACAGTTAAAGCTTTTTCTTCAGGAGGCAGGCTGTTGATAACTGAAGGCAGAATAAGATTTAAATAAGCCCTGTCTTTTTCAAAACGAACCAGGGCTCTTAAGGCCGTCTCACGGGCCGTACCGCTAATGATATCTTTATTCGGCACGACCGTTATTCTCCATCCAGGCGTTCGCCCGGTTCTATACGGTAACCGCAGCAGAATGCGCCGGCGTCCATTGCTTTCTTGCCGGCCGGCTGAAGGTTGAGAAGAGTGAGATTGTTCGTACCTGTTGATACAATTAGTGTACCTTCACTTACAGCCAGGATCGTGCCTGGTTCAGTTCCGGTTTCTTCATTTTCAGCAAGATCAGGCAGCGCTGCCTGCCAAACCTTTAACCTTTTGCCCCGCAGGGAGGTATATGCGCCGGGCCAGGGATTTAAACCACGAATACGGTTGTAAATTTCAAGTGCGCTGTTATTCCAGTTCAGTTTTTCATCAGACTGGTCCAGTGGCGGAGCGTAGGTGACGAGGGCAGGATCCTGTGGGGTTTTTTGTGCTGTTCCATCAGCCAGGGCATTAATCGCTTTAACAAGGAGCGAAGCGCCTCGTGCAGCCAGGCGATCGTGAAGCATGCCGGCCGTATCATAAAATGAAATCTCTTCTTTCTCCTGCATGATCACATCACCACCATCAAGCTCACGAGTCAGATCAATGATTGATACTCCGCTGTATTCGGCCCCGTCGATGACAGCCCGGTGGATTGGCGCCGCCCCACGGTAGGCAGGCAAATAAGAGGCATGCAGGTTTATGCAGCCCAGGGGTGGCAGGTCAAGTATTTTTTTTGAAAGCAAACGTCCGTAAGCGACGGTGACGATGAGATCAGGATTGATTCGACTAAGCCAGGTTAAGAAATCTTCGTCGTTCATTTTTTCCGGTTGGAAAAGCTCTACCCCGTGCTTTAAAGCCCATTTTTTTGTCGGCGACCGGTAGAGCTGACGTCCCCGCCCGCGAGGGCGATCCGGCTGAGTGACCAGGCCGGCGATCGCGTGCGGTGAGATCTGCAGGAGATCCAGTGAAGGAAGGGCAAAATCGGGGGTGCCCATAAAAATAAGCTTAAGTTTTTTCAAGATTCTTCGTCCCCCTGCAGATCGGCGGGGTCGATTAAGCGCAGGGCTTTATCGGTAAAAAGAATTCCTTCGAGATGATCCATCTCGTGCTGAAGCACCCTGGCCAGCAAACCCTCAGCGGTGAGGCGAAACGGTTTACCGTCGCGGTTAAGGGCTGTAACGACTACTTTTGAGGCCCGCTCCACTTCACCGTAAGTTTGTGGAATGCTGAGGCAGCCTTCTATGCCCAGCTCATCACCTTCACGTTCTTCGCAGCATGGATTGATTAGTTCATATATAATCTCATCGCCATCTGCAGCAATGATTATCCGCTTTGATACTCCGACCTGGTTGGCAGCAAGACCTACTCCGTCGGCATCTTTCATGGTCTCACGCATATCATTAAGCAGGCGCAATACACCGCTGTTTATATTTTTCACTTCATCTGTCCGCTTACGCAGAACCGGGTGGTTGTCGTTAAGGATATTTCGCAGGGCCATCAGTATCACCTCTTGCATAAATTATAGCACTACCAACGGGTTAAAATCTACTGTCATGCGCACCGGCCAGGACGGTTTATAGCTGTGATAGGCGCGAATAACCTTCTTCACCGCAGGTGAGATCCGGGTCAGGCCTTCGCCTTTTATTACAGTTTGAACACGGAACATGTCTTTGATTCTGTATAACGAAGCAGGAGCGGGACCCATTATATCAGCGCTTTCAACAGCAGGTTCCAGAAGGGCAGTCATCCATGATGCCGCTTCAAAAACAGCTTTTTCATCACTTCCGCTGAAAAGAACTCTGATCAGATCGGTAAATGGCGGATAAGCAAGCTGCCGCCGTTTTTCTATTTCTTCTGCATAAAAAGTACGGTAATCATGCGCAGCCGCCGCGAGTATACTGTAATGCGAAGGATGATAGGTTTGCACAACAACTTTACCGCCCCGTTCTCCGCGGGCTGTTCGCCCGGACACCTGGGTCAGCAGCTGGAAGGTGCGTTCAGGCGCCCGGAAATCGGGAAGGTTTAAGGCTGTATCGGCGGCGACAACTCCAACCAGGGTTACATCGGGAAAATCAAAACCCTTGGCAATCATCTGGGTGCCAATCAGTAAACTGGCTTTACGCTCCCTGAATTGATGATAGAAGCGACTATGCGCCTGACGGCTGGTAGTTGTATCGCTGTCCATCCGGATCAGCGATATTTTCGGATATAACTTTTTTATCTCATCTTCCACCCGCTGGGTGCCGGCGCTAAAATAGCGGATTTTGATTCCCCCGCAATCGGGGCAGGTCTGGGGGACCGGGGCTTCATGGCCGCAATAATGGCAGCACATAAGCTGACGGTCAAGATGAAGGGTCAGTGAAACATCGCAGGATGGGCAGCGTACAACATAACCGCATTCACGGCATAGTACAAAACCGGCGAATCCGCGGCGGTTAATAAAGAGCAGAGCCTGTTCATCACGCTCCATAACCCCTTCCAGTTCTTTTAGCAGCAGGCGGCTGAAAATTTTGCGGTGGTTCTCCCTGAGTTCCTGACGCATATCAACAACCTGGACCGGCGGCAGTTGAACGGGCGTTACCCGCGCATTCATACTTAGGAGAAGATCGCCTTTTTCAGTGGCTCCATAGTAGCTTTCGAGTGACGGTGTGGCGCTGCCCAATAGTAACACCGCCCGGTGATGTCTGGCCCGCCACCAGGCTACATCACGGGCATGATAGCGGGGCGCTTCCTCCTGCTTGTAGGTAGTTTCATGCTCTTCATCAATGACAATCAGGCCGATTTGGCTGAGCGGTGCAAAGACCGCTGAGCGGGCACCGAGGACAACACCGGCTTCCCCACTTTTTATCTTCTGCCAGTGCAGCGCTTTTTCTGCCGGGGTAAGGCGACTGTGCAGCACAGAGACTGTACCGGGAAAGCGTCCCTCAAAGTGCTCGATCATCTGGGGGGTGAGGGCTATCTCGGGAACCAGGATCAGGGCTGTCCGCCCTCTTTCAAGGCAGGCGGCAATGCTCTGCATGTAAACTTCAGTTTTTCCGCTGGCGGTAATACCGTGCAGAAGAATTCGCTTCGGTTTATTCTGCCCCAGCGCCTCACTAATGCGTTTAAAAGAACCGGCCTGCTCTGTCTGTAAATCCTGGGGCATTGTTGCGGATTTTTGCTCACTGTTATTAACCCGGGAGTAAACAGGGGAAATGTATTCCACCAGGCCGCGCTTTTCAAGAGTTCGGATTGTAGAGCTTTTTACTCCGAGCTCTTCAAGCTTTTTGCGGGGGAGGGAGCCTTCTGAAATCAATATATCAATGGCTTCTTTCTGAGCAGGAGCACGATTCAAATCAGTTTCAGCGGCAGAGGGTGATGCAGTTAAAAACTGCGGCTCTTTCGGTTTTTTACCCTGGCGGAAAGAAACAGGCACCATGGCATGAAGAGCATCTATTTTCCGGCAGTAATACCGGTTTGAGAGCCAGTGTAAAAGAGAAATTTGCTCACCTGTTAATACAGGTTCCGGGTCGCTGATTGCAATTATGTCGCGAAGAGAGGATATGGTTGTCTCTTGCAATAGGCGCAAAACATATCCTTCCGTGCCTCGGTTTCCCAGGGGCACTTTCACTTTCATGCCGGGAGTCAGCTTATCCCTTAATTCAGGGGGAATTCGGTAATGAAAAGGCTGATCAACTGCATTACTGACGAGATCGATTATAACTTCGGCATATTCACGCATCTGTTTACCCCTTAGCATACTTCTGGTATGATTGTTTAAGCAGAACTTGACCCGTCTATATTAAAACAGCTCTACAGCCCTGTTGAAAACTTTATTGAATTTTACTAAACAGCGCTCAAGCGAAAGCAGGTTAATGATGATATTTTTCCCGGTTAAACAGGTTATCAGGGATAATCGCAACTGGATTATGATGGCATTTACTATTTTTATTGTATCTGCCTTTGCATTTTATTTAACTACCAGCCTGGCTCCGGCCGAAGTTGATCAGGCTGCAGGAACTCCTTTGGAGGAGCTGCTGGGTTTTGTTTCCCTGTTGATGGAAACAGAGCCCTTTATCAGCGCCCTGCTTATTTTTATGAATAATTTTATCTCAATGGCCCAGATGCTGATCCTGGGAGTTGTTGCCGGTATTTCTCCATTATTCACACTTGGAGTTAACGGTGCGCTGATCGGTGTGATGCTTTCAGTTACAGTTCAGGAGGGCGTACCGCTTCTTCCTATTGTGCTCTACGGCATACTGCCCCATGGCATCTTTGAACTTTCTGCATTTTTCTTATGCGGGGCCATTGGCCTGAAGTTCGGTTACCACTGCATTGCCTCACCTTTGCCGGGGAAAAACCGGATGCAAAGTTTTCGTTATATCTGGAAAGAAGCGATCTCGATTATTCCCATTGTAGTCGGGCTGCTTCTCGCTGCAGCTTTTATCGAAATGTTGATTACACCGCATTTAATTGTCCGTGTTCTCTAAAAACAGCGCTCCTGCCCCTGCCTTACCTTAACTTAAAAGGAACAGGGGAGCTAAGCGCTCCCGGTTTGTGATAGCCCATTAAAAAATCTTAACCGTAATAAATAGCGGAATTTCCATCGAGCCGGTTTTTTACACCTGCAGCTTTTTAACAATTCGATCAAGAATTTGATGGGCAAGCTCATCTTTATCCATCAAAGGCAGTTGTTCCACTGTGCCTTCCCGGTCTATAACAGAGACACGGTTAGTTTTTACAGCAAATCCTGCCCCCTGCTCGTTTAAGTCATTGACAACTATTAAATCAAGATTTTTATCTGACAGTTTCCCCCGGGCTTTTTCTACTGCATTTCCCGTTTCGGCAGCAAAGCCGACCAGAACCTGATTCTTTTTTTTCTGTCCAAGCTCAAGTAAAATATCAGGGTTAGGCGCCAGTTCCAAGGTCAGGGCAGCCTCATTCTTCTTAATTTTTTCTCCTGAAGATTTAAGTGGACGGAAATCGGATACTGCTGCAGTTTTTACCACCAGGTCTGTCTCAGGGTAAAGTTCTGTAACTGATTTGTACATTTCGTCAGCTGTTGTTATTGAAATAAGCTTCACACCGGCAGGAACATTTAAATGGGTCGGACCACTGACCAGAGTAACTTCAGCACCGCGCTCGCTTAAAGCTCTTGCCAGGGCATAACCCATAAGCCCTGTAGATGGATTACTTAAATAGCGGACAGGATCAAACGGTTCACGGGTCGGACCGGCAGTAACCAGCGCTTTTACCCCTTTGTAATCTTTTCGCTGTAAAGCTGCCCGGCAAAATAAATAAATGTCCGAAGGTTCGGGCATGCGTCCACGGCCGTATACGCCGCAGGCCAGTTCGCCGGAATCTGGATCTAATACGTGGCAACCATGAACCCGCAGTTTTTCCAGGTTTTCACGAACAGCGCTGTGAGAAAACATATTAACATTCATTGAGGGAACAACTACAACCGGACAGGTTGCAGCAAGATATAGCGTAGTTAAGAGGTTATCGGCAAGACCCACGGCCATTTTGGCAATCGTATTGGCCGTAGCAGGTGCAATAACCAACAGATCTGCATCTTCAACCAGATCAATATGGCGAATTTTTGCTTCGCTGCGTTCGGCGTACATTTCAATGCAGACAGGCCGGTTTGTCAGGGTCTGAAAAGTAAGCGGAGCAACAAATTCCGCCGCAGCCCTGGTCATAACTACCTGAACATCAGAGCCACCGCGAATAAAGATCCTGGCCAGCTCCGCTGCTTTATAGGCAGCTATACCTCCGGTTACCCCCAGGATTACTTTTTTCATAGTCAGCACTCCTATTTAATACCGTCACGGATGCGCTCATACTCAATTTTGTCCTCTTCAATTTCGTGAAGCGCAGTTGTTACCTCTTTACTGTAAATTTCATCTATTGTTTTTTTACTGCCACTGCGAAGTTGACGGCCTCTTTTTGCAGCGGCAATTACCAGCGTATATTTGCTGTCAACTTTACCCAACAAAACATCAATCGAGGGATAAATCATCATCATTCACCTCCCCAGCCCGGCGGGCGGACTCCACGGCTAACCCGGCATTTCTCGGCATCTATAATTGAACCGACCAGGCCGGCCGCCTGCTCTACTGTATCATTAACCACAACATAATCATATAGGTGATATGCCTGCATTTCTTCACGGGCAGCGATCAGGCGCTGCCTGATCCGGAGGGTATCCTCCGTTCCGCGTCCCCTGATCCTTTCTTCGAGCGCTTCCAGCGATGGTGGAGCAAGGAAAATTGAGACTGCACCCGGAGTATTTTTACGCACCTGGGCGGCGCCCTGCACATCTATTTCCAGGATTAAATCTTCGCCCCCGGATAACACCTCCCGCACCACTTCCAGTCGGGTTCCGTAATAATGGCTGTGAACCTGGGCCCACTCAAGGAAGGCGCCTTCTTTTATCATTTCTTTAAAGCGGGGTAAATCTGTAAAGTTATACTCCCGCCCTTCTTCTTCACTGGATCTGGGTGGGCGTGTAGTTGTAGACACAGAAAGTCTGAGGTTGCCGCGTATCTCAATTAAGCGGCGGCAAACAGTTCCCTTTCCCACACCCGATGGCCCCGAAATAATTAAAAGAATTCCTTCCGCCATGAAGTGCCTCCCGCAATTGTGGGACAACAGGGACAGGTCCTTTTGTCCCACCCACATTATTGTTCGTTATTCTCATTTTCTGCAACTACCTCTCGGGCCTGAAGACGATGTTTCACTGTTTCCGGTTGCACCGCAGAAAGAATGATGTGACTGCTGTCAGCAAATATAACCGCTCTGGTGCGGCGCCCATATGTGGCATCTATAAGCATACCGCGATCCCGGGCTTCACTGATAACTCTCTTGATCGGCGCTGATTCAGGGCTGACAATAGCGATAATCCGGCTGGCTGATACAATGTTACCGAACCCGATATTGATCAGTTTTGTTGCCATGGTAAAACCCCTTTCTCTTACTCCAGGTTCTGTATCTGTTCACGTATTTTCTCAAGCTCAGCTTTCATATCAACGACAATATTTGTTAACCGGTAATCTCCTGCTTTTGACCCGATGGTGTTTACTTCCCTGAACATTTCCTGGGCTATAAAGTCAAGCTTGCGCCCGGCGGGATCACTGCCGGACAGGTTTGTCTGAAAGGCCTCTATATGACTTTTCAGGCGGACCAGCTCCTCATCTACACCCATGCGTTCTACAAGAATGGCGCACTCCATCAGCAACCTTGTCTCTTCAAATTGACCGGTAAGCAGTTCTGATAATTTTTGTTCAGTCCTTTTCCTGCAGTCTTCCTTGGCTTCTTCTGCCCGTACCACGGCTGTGGCAATCAGTTTTTCAAGATTTCCACACCGCTCGGAAAGATCGCGGCAAAGATTCTCACCCTCGATGCGGCGCTGCTCCAACAGACGCTCGAGAGCTTCCTGCAGGGCATCGCCGGCTGCAGGCCAGACTTCGTCCTCTGTAAGGGTAATGCCGGCCGGTTTGAACAGCTCCGGCATCTGTAAAATATGCTCTAGTTTGATCTCTTCCGGAAGATCCAATCTTGTTGCAAGTTTTTTCAATGAAGAATAATAATCTTCAGCCAGATCGAAGTTAACTTTAACCTGGCGAAGTCCTGCGGGCACTTCATCCATCGCAAGATTAACTTCAACCCTGCCCCTGCTGATATGTTCCAGCAAAAGACGGCGTACGCGATCTTCAAGAGAGTAAAGTTCCCGCGGCAGACGAATAGAAATATCGGCATAGCGGTGATTGACTGAACGCATTTCTGCTGAAAATGCGAACCCATCACGCGAACTGCTGCCCCGACCATAACCGGTCATACTCTTTATCATATTCTTTTTCCTTTTTTAGTTAATGTACTGCGTTAATATTAACATCAAACCAGACGAATCTCAAGGAGCAATTAAATAAGGATATTAACTGGCATTCGATTACTTTAAAGTGAATGGATTTTACACGGACCTGCTAAATCCACCGCGTTAATTAACGCCAGGTTGCCAACTTGCCCTATAGGAATTATACTGAATTGTGGGAGATAGATCACGGAGGTTTTTATATATATGTCATTTGACACCTTAATTATGAAAATGATAACACAGGAGTTACAGACCGAGCTTGCCGGTGCCTCGGCGCAAAGGATTTCTGAACCGGCCAGGGGTGAGATTATTATTGATTTTTACGGACAGGGAAAGCAGGAAAACCTGCTTTTTTCAATTGAATCAAAATATGCCCGCGTCCACCTTACCGGTGCGACGAGAAAAAAAAAGAAAAATAACCTGCAGCCTTCCCCCTTCTGTATGCTGCTCAGAAAATACCTGATTGGCGGTCGGGCAATATCGTTCAGCAACCCTCCCCTGGAAAGAATTCTCGAAATAGAATTCGACCCTCCCGACGGACTGCCGCCAGTGAAGCTTATCGCTGAAATAATGAGCAGGCGCAGTAACCTGATCCTTGTTGATCAGAATAATATGATCCTGGGCGCGGCAAGAACGGTATCGTGGGAGAAAAACCCCGTGCGGGTAATCCTTCCGGGAGAAAAGTATGAAGAAGTGCCGCCGCAGAACAAGCTGAAGCCGCTTGATTTAAGGGTTGATAAATTTGCATCACAGCTGAAAGAATTAATTTCTGAGGGTAAAAAACCTGAACAGGCTCTCGTTGGCGCTGTAAATGGAATCAGTCCTCTGACCGCTCGCGAACTTCTTTACCGGACCGGCTGGAATATCAATGAGTTACAAGAGAGCAGTGAACGCCTGCAAAATGAAATCATTAAACTTTTCAGCGCAGCTGAAAGCGGAAACCTTCAACCGGTTATGCTGCCCTCGCGCCGTATTTACGCAGCAATACCGTTAACTCATTTGCCTGCTGAAGAACAAATCAAAGTTGATAAGGCCAATGAAATGCTTGACCGCTTCTACAGCAGAATCATTCGCGATGAAAGGGAGAAAGCGCTTCGCGATCAGTTGGTCAGTGCCGTTGAACGCCGTCTAGCCGGGCTTGAAAGAAAGCGCAGGGAACAGAATAAAGAGCTGTTAGCAACGGAAAAAGCGCCGCAGTTCCGTCTTTTCGGTGAGACTCTATTAACCTACGGAGATCAGGTTCCCAGGGGCGCTGAGAGCGTTCTACTGCCTGACCTGTACAAGCCCGATCAGAAGATACTGGTTCCGCTTAATCCTTCAAAAAATGCGGCAGCGAATGCAAAATATTATTTTAACCGTTACCGGAAAGCAAAAAACGGGCGTGATAAAGTTAGAAAGCAGTTGGCAATCACCGGCGCTGAGATTGAATACTGCCGTGGGTTAATTTACACAATTGAGAGCGGAACCGAAAGCTCTCTACAGGAAATCAGACAGGAATTGATTGAGGCCGGCTACCTGCGCGACAGGCAAAAGAGCCCGCGCAGGGAAAATCTTTTGCCCCAACCTTTAACCTTTAAAACATCTTCAGGCCGCACTGTACTGGTAGGCAGAAACAACCGTCAGAACGATTACATCACATTTAAAGCAGCTGTACGCCGAGATACGTGGTTTCACGTGCGGCAGGTGCCGGGCAGTCATGTGGTGCTGAAAGAATCACCCTACCCTCCCCCTCCTGAGGATTGCGAAGAAGCAGCTTTCCTGGCTGCATATTTCAGCAAAGGAAGGGAAAGCAGCGCCATAGATGTTGACTACACAGAAGTACGTCATGTACGGCGCAGGCCTGGGGGAAAACCGGGTTTTGTCTTTTACGAAAACTATGAAACTATCACAGTTAATCCGCGTGATGAGAAAATGAAGAGAATGTTTAAACTGGATCGATAACCGGTGAACGCTAATTTTATAGCCTGCTCTGGACATGCCTTTAAAAGGTTATGTATATCATAAACATTGTCGGGGAAGGTATGATAAAATAGCATAAATTATGACATAATCAAGACGGAGGTAATAATTTGCGCCTGTTCATCATTGCCGCTGCAATAGTCGTTTTTGACCAAATCACCAAATACCTTATAACAACCCTGATGGAAACGGGGCAATCCATTGCTATCATCAATAATTTTCTTTATATTACTTATGTTCTAAACCCCGGTGCAGCTTTCGGAATGCTGCCATATCAAACCATATTTTTCGTTGCTGTCACCGCTGTTGTAGTAGTTTTTATCATCTACTATTATCGCATACTCACCGACGATCACAAATGGCTGCGTATTGCCCTCGCCCTGCAGTTGGGTGGGGCAATCGGCAACCTGATCGACCGGGTGGCCAGAGGTGGTTATGTCGTGGACTTTATTAATTTTACTGTCTGGCCGCCTGTTTTTAATGTTGCTGATTCGGCTCTTGTAATTGGAATCGGAATCTTTCTGATCGCTTTCTGGCGGGACCCCGAGCTGAGAAGCGGAAGGAGCTGATCTTATCTGCCCGGAAATTCTGCGGATCGGAAACTTTACGGTACATTCATACGGTCTGATGATTGCCCTGGCAATATTAATATCATCCATATTACTTTATCGTGAAGCTCCCCGCGAAAAGATTAACCCTGATCATGTCCTTGAAGCGATTATCGTAGCAGCTTTTTTTGGACTGCTCGGCTCCCGTATACTCTACATTTTACTGAACTGGCAATATTACAGCGGACGTTCAATCCTGTCGCTCCTCACGCAGTATGAGGGCTTATCGTTTTATGGCGCTCTTTTTGGAGGAGTTTTAGCCCTGTACATCTGGAGCCTTAAAAGAAAGGCAGGTTTCTTAAAAATGACCGATCTGCTCGCCCCTTACCTTGCTCTCGGTTATGCATTTGGCAGAGTTGGCTGCTTTCTAAATGGCTGCTGTTACGGAAAAGAGACCAGTGTTCCCTGGGCGTTACCGATTCATATGGGCGATCCGGTGCTGCGCCACCCTGTTCCGCTCTATGCTGCTGCCGGCGCTTTAATTATTTTTTTCATTCTGAAAGCCCTTCGGCCACGACGGCCATTTGTTGGTTTTATTTTATTGGCACTTTTCGCTTTCTACGGAATTCTGCGCTATATTGTTGAGTTTTTCCGCTATGGTGATACGGTGTGGCTTAGTCTTACTGCGGCACAGCTCTTCAGCCTGGGCCTGGTTTTTACCATATTGATCATATTTGCTTTCTACTTTTATATTCTGCCCGGTAAAGATAAATCAGAGCAGAAAAAACCGCAGATCAATGATATAAACAAAACCCGAAAGGAACGCAATAAAAGTGAATAACGGGGACCTGACACCTGCTGAATTAACTCTTTCTGTCGACGAGGTTTGGTCTGGGAAAAGGATCGATCTTTTCCTGGCCGAACAGGTTGATCAGCTGTCACGCAGCCGGGCGCAAAAAATCATTGAAAACGAGCTTGTTACTGTAAACGGTATTACCTGCAGAGACAAAAATTACAGGTTGCAGGCAGGAGAGATGATCAGTTATATTTTACCGACTCCGGAAGAAATGGTCGCGAATCCTGAAAATATTGAGCTTGATATCATTTACGAAGATAAAGATCTGCTGGTTATCAATAAAGAACGCGGTATGGTGGTTCATCCTGCACCGGGTCACACCGGCGGAACGCTGGTTAATGCACTGCTTAATCATTGTGATGACCTCTCAGGCATCGGTGGAGTGATCAGACCGGGAATTGTCCACCGCCTGGATAAAGATACTTCCGGATTACTGATAGTAGCAAAAAACGATGCCGCGCATAACTCGCTGTCAGATCAGCTTAAAGACAGGACTCTTCGCCGTGAATATATCGCTCTTGTATGCGGCAGGGTGAAACCGGCAAGGGGGAAAATTGAAGCACCGATTGGAAGGCACCCCAAAGACCGGAAAAAAATGGCCGTAGTCAGTGGAGGCAGGGAAGCCGTAACCCGCTACAGGGTGATCAGGAATTACGACAATTACAGTCTTTTACGTTTAAAACTTGAAACCGGACGTACTCACCAGATCAGGGTGCACATGGCTAACCTGGGTTATCCGGTAGTTGGCGATCCTATCTATGGCCCGGGCAGTTATGGTGATTTACCTGATCAGTATACTCAGCCTCAGGCTCTTCATGCCCAAAAGATCTCCTTTATTCATCCGCGAACCGGAACAAATATGGAGTTTACTGCTCCTTTTCCTTCTGCTTTCAGAGAAACACTGCATTGGCTCAAGACCCACAAAAATGCGTAGTGGGACAGGGGGGACAGGTCCATTTGTCCCACTATACAGGTTTGTGGAAGTCAGTGGTGGGACAAATGGACCTGTCCCCTCTGTCCCACCATGAGGTTTAGAGGGCGGCAACTACTGCGCTGCAGCGGGGGCAGAGCTCTTCTTCTGAATCGGTGAAGATCCAGCAGCGGGGGCATTTGTGACCCGCTGATTTCTCAATGAGAACAGAAACAGGCCAGCGCTGTCCCTGCAGGGCAGCGGCAGGCGCTTTTGCACGATCTTCAATAACCCCGGCAGTAGAAACTATAAACAGGGTTGGCAGCATCTCACTGTATTCTTTCAGCAGATCGTATACTTCGCCATCAGTCCAAACGGTAACCGCTGCTTCAAGTGAACCGCCGATGATTTTATCCTTGCGGGCCTGCTCAAGGGCCCAGGTGACTTCTTCCCTGGCCTCCAGAAGCACTTTCCAGCGTTTGCCCAGTTCTGCGTTGTTCCAGGCCGGGATCTGCTCTGGCCAGTCGGCCAGCTGGACACTTTCTCTGTGTCTGCCGGGCAGATGCTGCCAAATCTCATCTGCTGTAAAGGTAAGTATGGGCGCCATGAGCAGAACAAGACGTTCCATGATGATCATTAAAGCAGTCTGGGCAGATCTGCGAGCCCGATCATCCGGTAATGAGCAGTAAAGCCTGTCCTTGATAATATCAAGATAGAGGTTGCTCATATCAACCACGCAGAAGTTATGCAGGGCGTGGAAAAACTGATGATATTCATACTTTTCATAAGCCCTGGTCACCTTGTCAACCAAAAGGTTCAGGCGGTAGAGCGCCCAGCGGTCGAGTTCTTCCATGGAATCATATTCAACAGACTGGGTATCCGGATCAAAATCTGAACAGCTGCCCAGCATGAAACGGATCGTGTTACGGATTTTACGGTAAACTTCGATCAGCTGGCCCAGAATATCCTGCGACAGATGGATGTCACTGGTGAAATCGGCTGATGATACCCATAATCTGAGGATGTCAGCACCATATTGTTTTATTATCTTTTCCGGTGCGATAACGTTGCCCAGCGATTTGGACATTTTTTTGCCTTCACCGTCAACAACCCAGCCATGACTGAGTACCGCCTTGTAGGGTGGTTCTCCTTTGGTCGCCACGGCTGTTAACAGCGATGAATGAAACCAGCCGCGATATTGATCGCTGCCTTCAAGATAGAGGTCAGCAGGCCAACGAAGTTCAGGACGTGTTTCGAGCACGGCTGCATGACTGGACCCTGAATCGAACCAGACATCCATCGTATCTTTCTCCTTGCGAAATTCACCATACCCGCAGGCGGGGCAGGTGTAGCTTTCTGGTAATATTTCAGAAGCCTCATGGGCATACCAGGCATCGGAACCTTCACGTGAGAAAAGATCGCTCACTATATTAATGGTCTCTTCATTTATAATCGGCTCATTGCACTTATCGCAGTAGAAGATAGGAATGGGTACACCCCATACTCTCTGTCGCGAAATACACCAGTCCTGGCGCTCGGCAATCATATTTGAGATACGCTCTTCCCCCCATGACGGAGTCCAGTGAACCTTTTTAATCGCTTCGAGCGCGTCTTTACGAAAACCGTCGATTGAAGCAAACCACTGCTCTGTAGCCCGGTAAAGAACGGGTTGTTTGCAACGCCAGCAGTTCGGGTACTGATGTTCAAATTTGGTTGACTTAAGCAGAGCTCCTTCTTCACGAAGATCATTTATTACAGCCTTACCGCCTTCGTCATAACGCATACCTTCATACTGCCCGGCCTCTGCTGTATAATAGCCTCTGTCGTCAAGAGGGCTTAAAACAGGCAGATCATTTGCCCGTCCGATTTCGAAGTCTTCATGACCATGACCAGGCGCAATGTGCACGCATCCTGTGCCCTGTTCCAGGGTAACATGATCACCGATCAGCAAAACCGAATCCCGCTCGTAGAGCGGGTGACGGCAGCGCATCCCGACCAGGTCGCTGCCCTTGTAATGTTTGAGCACTGTCCAGGGTTTTTCAGCATCTGCTGCTTTGGCCACTGCTTCAACCAGTTCTTCAGCCAGCAGGTATTTTTCACCACCTGCATCAACAAGAACATAATCAAAATCTGCATGAACAGCTATGGCAAGGTTTGCCGGTATGGTCCAGGCCGTGGTAGTCCAGATTAGACAGTATGTATTCTCAATGCCGTCTAAAAGCCCTTTATCATCAGCAAGGGGGAATTTTACATAGATTGAATCGGAAACTTTATTTCCGTATTCAATCTCGGCCTCGGCCAGGGCTGTTTCACAGGTGGCGCACCAGTAAACTGGGCGCATACCCTTGTAGATAAAACCACGTTCGGCCATTTTGCCGAAAACTTTAATCTGTCGTCCTTCAAATTCAGGAACCAGGGTCAGATAGGGATTATCCCAGTCGCCTCTGACACCAAGGCGTTTGAACTGGTTTCTTTGAATATCAACATATTGCAGGGCATATTCATGGCACATCCGCCGGAATTCAAGATCAGAAATCTCTTTGCGGTTAACCTTCTTAGTTTTAATGATCTGATGTTCGATCGGCAGACCGTGAGTGTCCCATCCGGGAATATAAGGACATTTAAAGCCCTTCATAGTTTTATACTTATTGATGATGTCTTTTAAAACCTTGTTCAAAGCAGTACCCATGTGGATATCGCCATTTGCATAAGGCGGACCATCATGAAGAATATACAGGGGGGCTTCACTGCGGTTTTCAAGAGCCAGTTTATTTAGATCAAGTTTCGCCCAGTGTTCCAGCATTTCCGGCTCCCTGTTCGGCAGGTTTGCCCGCATCGGAAATTCTGTTTGAGGCAGATTAAGCGTATCTCTGTAGTCCATAATCAATCTCCTTTTTTGTATCTGATCAGGATTAAAAAAATATCCCGCCCCGTAAGGGGCGAGATTGTCTCCCGCGGTACCACCCTATTAGCTGCGCTCAATAAGGCAGCCACTCATTTGAAAACCGGTAACGGCGGCAACCGCCCGCTTCTACTTTTTCCGGATGGAAAGTTCGAGCGGGAACTCCCGGGTGATTTTCAGCGATCCAGCTTTACCGGTCTCGCACCTTACACCGGCTCTCTGAAATAGCAATTTCAACCGCTTACATGTCCCGTTCATTGCGCTTGAGGTAAATTGTAGCATGTTAGAAGATGAAAATCAATAAGCGTATCAGAAATCTCCCCCTGCCCACTGGCAGGGAGAGCTATTCTGACCGGTTCTTCTGATTCAGAGTGTCTAAACTTAAAACTCAGGGTCTGAGTCAAGATCGCGCTCAAGGCCATAATCGAGATCAAGATCTGATTCAAAAGGCTGTTCAGATTCAGCTTCTATCTCCTGTTCCTGTTTAGGTTCAAAGGGAATCTGCAGAATTTTTTCAGGTTCAGAAACGGTTTCAGGTTCAGGTTCATGATTTCTGGTCAGATTCTCAAAGCCATTGGCTTTAGCCGCATCTTCAAAGGTTGTTTCATTATCGATGGCAGCAAGCTGCGCTTCCAAAAATGAGCGGAACCGCAGTTTAAATGCCTTAGCCTGCTCAACAAGGGATTCATGCTCATCGATCAGATTCCCGGAACGTTTGCGGGCATCTTCGATAATTTTTCTCGCTTCAATAAGTGCATCATTTTTTATTGTGTCTGCATTTTTGATTGCTGTATGTTTGACTTCATCAGCTGCTTTCTGAGCAACAACGATAGCGCTATGCATGGTTTCTTCCATCTGCATAAAGTTCTTGTTTTTATCCTGCAGCAGGTTTACCTTTTCTTTGAGTTCGCTGTTTTCCTGGATCAGCTCTTCCAGATCTTTGGCAATTTGATCAAGAAATTCATCAACATCTTCCATATCATAACCACGAAATGCACGTTCAAATTCCTTCTCTTGTATATCCATCGGAGTAATACCCATTATTTGACCTCCTGTAGACACTTTGTTATTGGCAAAGTTCTACAATACGACTGGTTTTCCTGCCTATTTAGCCATATTTCTTCAAATTAAGGCGTTTTCTTCCTTTACGGGTCTCACCTTCCACAGATTCGACCAAAATACGGCCCCGACCTTTGAGCGAAACCTGGTCGCCTTCATTTAACTGGTGTGATGGTGAGCTGATCGGCCTCCAGTTAACCCTGACCAGACCGCCTTTGACGAGTAATACAACTCTTGATCTGGATATACCAAAACCGAGCGATAAAACGGCATCAACACGAAGGCTGGCAACTGTTCCCTTAATTGACCTGCCGTCATCTCTTGGCAGGGGCAGATTTTCAGGATCGACAATTTCACTGCTCAGGGCAATACGGCCGGCATGGGTTAGATTGGCAAGAATATATTCAGCCTTCGCTTCACTGACTATAACAGCCGCTTCATTGTCCTTCAGCATAATTATATCCCCAATCTGATCACGCCGCAGACCAAGAGCCATAACTGCACCGAGTAAATCGCGATGACCGATTTCTTCTTTTTCAGGCCATCTAACGAGAACGGCTTCAAGCGCAGGAAGTGTACCCTGGTGCTGGGCGGGAAATATACTGAGAACATTTCTCTCAGCAGCAGGGTGTCCACCGTAAACTAAGTATGAAAAGAACGGGTTTGCACGCAGGACAGCTTCAGCGAGTTCAAACTGGCGGGGATCAAGAAAAGAGGTAAGATAAATGCCCCTTCCATCCAGTTCATTCAGTTTTCTTTCAAAATTCTGCAGCCACTGTTTTTCTGCATCTGAGAGGGGTGATGTAGTTGCCACTTTTTTAAGCTCCCCTTAAAATAATAGATACTGGTAAATTAACCGCCGCAACAGACTGAGCAGTATTAAAAGCACAATCGGGGAAAGGTCGAGATAACCCATACCCATTCTAATCATCGGTAATACCTTACGCAACGGTGCAAGTAGCGGCTCGGTAAGTCCGTATATTACCCTGTAAATTGATGAAAGGGTATCACTACCCCCTGCACCCATCATAAACCATGAAAGTATTATCCTGGCAAATAAAATAATATAATAGATTTGAATAAAAAAAAGTAAACCTTCAGCGACAAATCGATTAATAGTCAACACCTTCCTTTCAGCCGAATAAAGCACTGCCAATACGAACCATCGTGGCTCCTTCTTCGACAGCTACTATAAAATCATTGGTCATTCCCATTGAGAGTTCAGTCAGTTCCACTTCAGGCCGCGCATTATGATCGCGCAGCTGCCTGAGGTGTCTGAAATAAGGTCTTACATCTTCCGGATCATCCAAAAAGGGTGCCATAGTCATCAGTCCCCTGACCCTGATCCTGTCATAGGAATATAGTTTCAATAGGAAAGCCGGCAGCTTTGCGGGCGAAAGCCCGAACTTACTCAGTTCACCTGATACGTTAACCTGAACCAGGGCATCTACAACTAGATCCAAGTTTTCTGCCCGGCTCTGCAGGGCTTCGGCCAGTGAAAGGCGATCAAGTGAATGGATCAATGAATAGGCCGGAAGCACATTTTTAACCTTGTTAGACTGCAAGTGGCCGATAAAATGCCAGTTTACTGCTGGAAAACGTTCAACTTTTTCAGCGGCATCCTGAACCCTGTTCTCTCCAAAATCCCTGATACCGAGAGATATAGCATGCTGAACTTCATTAAATCCCACCGTTTTTGTTACAGCAATCAGCTTGACTGCATCGGGATTGCGTCCTGCCCGCCTGGCAGCGGCCGTGATCTCGTTCTGCACCCTTTTGTAGTTTTCAACAAGCATCTGAAGCTCTCCTTATTTTTGGCGGTCGACCTGCTGTTTCCGGATTGTCCGCAATATCCCCGGTTAATCTTTAGTTTGATGTGGTCAT
>JAHYJM010000127.1 GCA_019428945.1 Bacillota bacterium
CTTCCGATCTTAATCTCTCCCCCTGTTACGCTTGACAGTTTTTCTATAATTTCATTCTTCGATTCCTGATCCAGTTCCAGGTAAAAAGTCTTCCCATTATCAATAGTAAAATATTCACCCTCGAGAGAATAATCCCTGATAGCATCACTCTCCAGGCGCTCCCCGGCAAAAAGGGCCAGCGCTGCCACCTGGTTAAAACTTAAATCGGTTATTACATGTTCCCGGTAAGCAGAATAGGTAGGCACTACATAACTGAACAGCCCCATCTCCTGAAAATATTTAAAGGTTGCCAGCAGCAGTTCCTTTTGTCTGCTCATTCTGTTCAGATCGTCCCTGGTGTCTGGTTCGCGGTAGGTTAAGTAAGTCATGTAACCCTGCCCGTCAAGCAGTTGTGGACCTTTATCGAGAGATTCCTGTGGTGTAAAACCGATCATCGGCTCCTCAACATCAAAATAGACCCCGCCCATTGAATCAATCAGCTGCTTTAACCCCTGAATATCCATGGCAATGTAATAATGCAGGTCCAGACCGTCAAGTAAATTTCTGATTGTTTCGATAGCACAGTGCATTCCTTTTTCATGCCTTTCAATCTCCCCGGCCTGGTTGTAACCATAACTGTAAGACTGACGAATTCTATCCGCCCTCTCACTACAGGCAATTTTCACGTAAGAATCCCTGGGAACGGCAAGCAGGGTCAGGTTGTCCTGATCAAAATTAATCGAAGCAATTAGAATTGTATCAACGTAATAGATATCACCAAAAGTATTGTCTTCATTGCGGTTGTGCAGTCCGAGGATAGCCACATTTACAATTCTCTCTTCAAAGTAATCCTCCACACTGCCGGCATCCTGAAAATCGTGGCTAAACAAGGTTGCCGGAGCGAAATAAACCTGGTAAACTCCGTAAAATATGATCGAAAGGGAAAGGAGGATTATGAGCAGCACAATCCCCAGAGATACATAAACCCGGGCTTTCTGAGACAGGTTTCCCATCCTAAATCATCCTCAGCCTGATCAGTTATTAAATCTCAGCTGTCCGGCCCCGTGGATACAACCAGGTTTATGACAGAACCGGGAGCCATGGGAATACCGGGTAACGGCTGACTGTAAATTACGAGGTCTGCTTCAACCAAGTTGTATGTGCGTTCAATAATATCGCCTAAAATAAAACCTTTCTCTTCAAGCAGCGTCCGGGCTTCATCTACGGTCATACCATGCATGTCGGGAATCAAAACGGGCTGCTGAAAAATAATTTCCAATGAATTTTCACCGTCTTCATTCTCTTCAGCCCCGGGCAAAGCGCCAAGCTGATCATCAACAATTCCCAGCTCTTCTTCACGCCGCTTTCGTTCCTGTTCTTCCAAGTATTCAGGGCTGTCTACCAATATAATCGGCGGCCAGGGCTGTGCATCAATGCCGAATACATCTTTTATGATCTGCACTCTGTGGTTCTGAAAAAGTACCTGGTACCATATTCCGTCTTTCATCTGTCCATCGCCCTGGATGGTAAAAAATTTTAGGTTTTCGCCTTCAATATCAAAATCGCGGGCATAATAGGCCAGCGCCGCTATCTGCTTGTAGGTTAAATCAGTTTCCACGTAATCCTTGTAAATACGGTATGTGGTCGGTATGTCTGTAATCTTACCCTGCTGGCGGAGGTAAATGAATGTCTCTTTCAGCAGGTTCATCTGCCGGTCAATCCGGCCGTAATCCTGGTTGGTTTCGTTATCACGGTATTGCAGGTAGCGCAGATAAGTTTTACCGTCCATCATCTGTGGACCCTTGGGTACCAAAACCCGCCCTACTTCCCAGTGTTTATCAATTATTTCCTGTTCCGATTCATAGTAGATACCGCCCATGGCATCTACAAGCTCAATTATTGAATACATATCAACTGAAACGTAATAGTGAATAGGTATGCCGCCCAAAACGTTACTTACAGTCTGCAGGGTACTGCGAATACCGTCAGCATGTGGATCATCGCTGTTACCGGAACGGTAGCCAAAATAATACGAGTGGTTGATCTTGTCATGAAAACCGCCTTTTTCAAAAATGGGCACGTAAGAGTCACGGGGAATGCGCACCACGGCTATCGTATCTTCATCCAGGTTAAGCGACATTACAGCCAACATATCGGGACGGAACAGATATTCTCCTAATGCTTCCCGGTTCCAGCCGCGATCAAAACCGAGCAGCGCTATGTTAACTATGTGATCGGGAAATACTTCACCCACATCAAATTCTTCTTCAAAAACCACATCATCGAGCAGCACACGCTGGGTTTCCTGCACCTGGCTGAAAAATGCCAAAACGTAAGTACCCATTGCCAGCACCAGCAGCAGAATAACCCCACCGATGATTAAAAGCGTTCGCTTAGAACTGGTCAACCCTTCTTTGTTATTCTTGCCATTTTCACTCACCATTCTCGCCTTCCTTTTTAGAGCACATATTTCCTGTAAATAATTATATCACACGGGTAAATTTTCCACGCGCTTACCGCTCAGAAAGCTCTGATCACTCCAAAGGTAATCCCAGAGGCCAAAACGCCCCACAGGCAGTATACCCAGCCCTTTTATATATTCCAAAACATAATCGCGCCTCCCGGTCATACCGCGATCGAAGACTACATTTGCATAGGGCAGCACCCGGAAATCGCTCACAATTATATCACCGGGCGAAGCAAGCTTCATCTTCTCTGCAGCTTGTATTACATGCGCTGTCAACTCATCAGCATTTGATTTTAAGGGAGAGTTTGCAGAAAAATATGTTTCGAACTGCAGCGAACTTAAACCTGCCGGCACATTATCAGGCGATTTCCTGTAAGGAGCATGCACCCTTGCAGGCATAATATCTTTGTCATATATATAGAACCAGAGGTGCTCGCCGGCCTGCGGGCAGTTAAAGCCAAGTGATACCAGCGCTGCAGAAGTAGCCCACAGGCTTGAGGCAGCCATCTTAACTGCATCCGGTGAAATATCAATCATTTGAACCAGCTCCGGCAGAGGTACGCTGCTTACAAGGTATTCATAGCGCTCGGCAGAACCGTCACTAAACTCAACTATTTTATTAGCGGGATTTAGGCGAATAGCCCTTTTACCGGTTCTGATGTCAAGATCTCCGGCGAGCGGTTCCAGAAAAGAGCGAAATCCGCCCCGTTTCGGATAGAGCATTTCCTGCAGGTAGTAAGTCGATGGCGTTTCATCGGTCATTGCTCCGTAGAGCACTTCATCGAGCGATGGCCGGTAAAGACGATTGCCGATCCATTCTGTGCTCAGTTTTTCAGCAGGCACTGTCCAGTATTTTTCCGTGTAACGGGCGGGAAAACGGTCAGCGATTACTGCTCCGAACTGCTGCTCCAGCCATTGTCTGTAATTCGGGTTTTCAGTCTGGTCGGGGCGTTCAATAAAACTCTTGATCGCCGCCACTTTATCATCTGCAGGCAGTGGGAAAAGGTTGTTCTGAACCGGATGTTTCAACCACCGACCCTGCTCGTAGTTATAAGGCTCAGGCTTGTGGGTTATATATTCGGTCATTTCAAGCACTTTACGGTAATCTTCATTACTGCTGAAAGCAAAGTGCACCGCATTATCAAAGCGAAAACCATCGACCATAAAATGATCAAGCAGGCCTCCCCAGCGCTCCTTCGCCTCGAAGATAACCGCTTCCCTGCCTGTTTTGCAGGCATGCCAGGCCGCTGATATACCGGCTACGCCACCACCTAAAACTAATATTTCAGCCATGCGTACCCCCCGTTAAAAGCATCTTATTCTGTTGCCTGCCGGCTTACCCCCTTAGCCGCTTCCCGGTTAAAGAGAGTCGGCACGGTGAGTAAAAGAATTCTGAAATCGAGCAGCAGTGAATAATCAGATAGATAATATAGGTCGTAACGCAGCTTGTCACGCGTATTTGTAGCATAAAAACCGGCCACCTGGGCCAGGCCGGTAATTCCCGGTTTAACCAGGTGCCTTAAACTGTAATCGGGCATCTCACTGGTAAATTTTTCTACAAAATAGGGGCGTTCAGGTCGGGGGCCGACAATACTTATATCTCCGCGCAGCACATTATAGAGCTGGGGCAGTTCATCCAGCCTGGTTGCTCTTAAGAAACGTCCTACCTTAGTGACCCTGTCATCTTCTTCAGTCGAAAAGACGGGGCCGCTGCCCTCTTCAGCATCGGCAATCATTGTCCTTAACTTGTAAAGAGTAAAAAAGCGGCCTCTTAAGCCCACTCTCTCCTGGCTGTAAATAACCGGCCCCGGTGAACTGAAGCGCACCGCAAGAGCGGTTAGGGCCAACAAAGGTAAGGAAGGAACTGCTAAAAGCAGCGCCGCTGAAAGATCAAATGTTCTTTTAAGAAAGAGCTGGTAAAAAGTTAACTGCAGGTCGCGGCATTCAATAACAGGCATGTCATGCACCTGGGTCATTGCCGCCCTGGTCAGAATAATCTCGTAAAGCTCGGGGATTATGAATACTTCCCTGTTAATGTCGAAGCTTGCGCGAATGATTCGGTTTTTATCCTCCATCTCTATCGGGCCGGCAATCATCACCGCATCCACAACAGGCAGCCAGTCCCTTAACTGATCTGTTTTCTGTGGATCAAGTACCTTTACTACTTCGAAAAGCCCCTTTGGAAGATGCATTAATTTATCGAGAGCCTGATCTACATCCTCGCTTCTGCCAATAACCAGGATTTTCTGCTGCCC
>JAHYJM010000128.1 GCA_019428945.1 Bacillota bacterium
TGCTCTTCCGATCTAATCTGCTTACAAACCGTAGTGCATGCTTCACAGTTGATACAGATAGATTTGTCAATCATCATCGCGTAATCAGAATATGCCATTTTTTAATTTATCCTCCTCTCTGTGTGCAGGCCGGTTAAGCCTTGTAGATCTTAACTGCAAAGTCCTGCATACAGGCGCCCTGACCTGGGTCCTTCAGCGCTTTCATCTCTTCAAAGGTCATGCTCGGAATCAGGTCACCCTCGTTGGCGCCCCTGCCGTAAGCATTGGTCATCAGGTTGCTGTAACGGCCAAACCCGTGATAGATCATCACTGTATCAGGACGGATGCCTTCAATCAGTTTTGCTTTGATTTTTATCTTACTCTCCACATCTTCATCACTGCGAGACTCAACATAGACTTCATCGCCGTCTTTGATACCCAGCTTCTCGGCATTTGCTACATTTAATACGGCAAAGTTTTCCGGGTATGCAGTCAGAGCTAATGGATTATTCTGGGTTTGAGTCATCTTGTGCATCGGCGCCCGGCTGATTATCATATAGAATGGAAATTCATCCGTTATATCCTCACGCCGCGGCTTCCAGGTCGGCAGCGGATCAAAACCGTCTTCTTCAAACATGGTTGCGTAGAATTCAATTTTACCGCTGGGGGTGTTGAACTCCTCACGCTCTTTATAGTCTCGTGCTTCCGGATCTTCCGGTTCCCATAGACCAGTAGGACTATTGGTCAGGGCGCTCCAGGAGCTGCCGAGAGCCTGCATCTTTTTATTGTTAGATTTACCACCGGATGCATCACCGGAACCATCTTCAGAAGTGTCTAAGAAGTAATCGCCATAGCCTATTGCCTGCGATTCTGTTTGAAGTTATAATAATGTCATCATTTACATGCGCCTGTAGCTCAGGGGATAGAGCAACGGATTCCTAATCCGTGTGCCGCAGGTTCGATTCCTGCCAGGCGCACCATTTTTAAAGGGGTTTGGGGGTTGGAAACAGCTTCCAAACTTTTTTAGTGCAACAAAAGTGCAACAGTTATTTTTTACCATCCGTTCCGTTGAATAAAATTCCTTTAAGCTTTTCTGTTGCTCCCTGCTGCATATCAGGGAGAACGTGCGAGTAAGTATTAAGGGTTAAAACTATTGAAGCATGACCTAATCTCTCTGAAACAATCTTGGGATTTACTCCTGCTGAAAGTAAGAGTGAAGCGCAGTTGTGGCGAAAATCATATAATCTTATAGTGGGCAATTTTGCTTTAACGAGTAATGGCTTAAAATATCGGTTGTATAGGTGATGTTGATCCATTGGTTCTCCATTACTCGCAGCAAACACAAAACCCTGGTCAAAATAGGTTCCCGGTTCAGCTTTTAACTTTTGAGTTTTTTGTGTTGTCTCATGCTCTCTTAAATCCTTAATCACCTGTTTTGTTAATGGGATTGTTCTTCTACTCCGTTTTGTTTTGGGTTCTTCCAACTTCCAGCATCTAATATTTAAGATTATCTTTAGACTGAATGCAGACTATGCCTTTCCAGCTGTCTCCTTTCAAAAATTCCTAAACCGGCCTAAGAATAAATAGACCATGGATTTCTGTGGTTAAGCATGGGTCAGCCAGTATTTAGAAAACAAAAACCACGACCCGCCACACAGCAAGATTTTGCGGAATCATGTTCCTTTAATGCGAGCTGCTTATAGAGCAGTTCTCATTTGCCGGTGACCTGCGATATTTTGGATATTGATGATTATTACAGTGAACGCTATTAAAAACCTGGATTATTTGTTACCTATAACCTATCTATAACAAATTCGCCCGATAGAATGTCTGGTTGGAGATCGGGTGTGCTTGATCTGCAGCTTTTAGTCATGGTATTATTACTCCAACAGAAAAGTTATTTCTTATCTTATATAATAGCAAGTTCGATTTCGATAAAGTAATTTTATAAAAATTGAGGTTAAGACAAGGTGAAATATACAAAAGTTTTGTTAACTCTATCGGTATTTCTTGCTGTTATGATTGTGTTTGCAGCTTTTGGCTGTGATTTGGATAAGGATGCTTCCAAGGAGCCACGCGCATCAGAAGAAATAGTTGAATCTGGAGCAGAACTTGAACCCGAACTGGAACCCGAACCTGAATCAAAACTGGAAGTTGTTGTGAATGTTGATGTGTTACGTTTGAGAAATGGCCCAAGTACTGATTATGAAATCCTTGATCGACTAATGTTAGGCACCTTACTGAGCGTAATTGGGCAAGAAAATGAATGGCTTAAAGTAATTACACCTGAAGGGAAAGAAGGTTGGGTCCATGGTGATTATGTAATATTTAAAGACCAAATAACTAGTGCTTATGGAAGTATTAGTGGTTCTTTAAGCCATCCCGCTAGCTATATGCCAAGCTTGCGTGTAGTAGCATTTAATCTAGGTGATGGTTTTATATATTATATCGATACGGTTGAAGGCCAACTCCACTATCAGATTGATGGTCTTCCGCCAGGAGACTACCATGTGGTTGCATATACAGAAAGTGGATATGCTGGTGGTTATAGCCAATTTGTCTTAGATGGGTTGCAATCCGGTTTTGATGACCACACACTTCTGCCCGTTTCTGTATATGCGGGAAACGTGACTCAGGAAATTGATCCTGCAGACTGGTATGCTCCTGAAGGTGCTTTTCCACCTAGACCCTGATAGTATTCAAATTACTGCCGTTAAGTAAAGCCAACCTTCTTTTTCGACTCAATCATTTTTATGCGGTATGGCTCGGCATAAGTATTTCTTGAACGCAATATACTGCCTCCTTGCAGAAATATTTTACGATCCAGGTTTATAATATTACCCAAGATAGCAGGTGGTAAATGTTTTTTTCTAACAGTGCCGCTATTTATTTTGCTACTTGTAACGCTAATCCTTTATCATACCTCGTTAAATGAAAATCAATTAGTGCAACAAGTCTTTTATTTTCGGTAAATTTCATTCTACTTCACTTATTTATACGGATTATAATTTCCCTTATTTTACCGACCATTTTAACCCTTTACAAGCTCTTTCAACCTTCTTCAACTTGCCCCAATTCTCTTTTTTATAAATTCCTAATCCGTGTGCCGCAGGTTCGATTCCTGCCAGGCGCACCATAAAAATGCTTAAACCGCGGTCTTTCCGCGGTTTATATTTTTATGTGAAATTTTTCAAATGTTTAATTGGTAATATTTGGCGACACCTTAACTAAAATAAACCTAAAAGCAATTCCTTTATTGCATTCTGTAATCGTAGCCTTGTTACAGGCTGTTTTCAGTAGCGTTGACAAATCTCTTTAACCATTCTATAACCAAAGTGGATCACGACGAGAAGGCTCCCTGACAGGTTCCGTCCTTATGGGGGTCTTTTCATTTTGTTCGCCCAATTTTTCCCATTAGATCTTCAAGAAACGCTATATTGTTCGGTACTTCTTTTTTTATAAGTATCGAGCATTTTTCTTTTTCAGGCGCCAAAACAGTTTTCAACTTTTTATTTTTATTAAGGTAACTTAATAGACAAGCAAAATCACCATCGCTGGTAACAATTACTGCCTGATCATAGTTTTGATACTCTATCATAGCATGTAGAACCAATTCAGCATCGCAGTTACCTTTAAAAGAACCTTTGCTATCCTTAATAGCCTGTTTATATATCAATATGTAACCACAACGTTTACTTGTATTAATGTAAGTTCTTTTGGTGCATAATCAGATCAGAAATATAATGAAAATACAGATTTTTGCAATATAGATAACGATAGCGTTATTATATCATTTTAGTCTTACAAATTTTCCTTGATAAGTGCTCCTGTTAGCAATAGAATATAATCAGGCGCAGAGAAGCTGTGCTTCGGGATGCTCGAACTGTCCCCATGGCACCGCTCATCCCTTAATCTTTCGCTGTAGTATTAGATACAATTAGTTATCAAGGAATTCCGGAAAGAAGGAATTGCAGTGGAGAGGAAAAGTGGCGGCGGTTCAAGGAAGAAAAGAGTCACAGGGAATGCTTCCGGTGGCGGTGTTTTTAGACGCGGATCCGCTGTAAATCCCAAGGCTGGAAAACCGGTAGGTAAAGCTGATGGATATGCTGACCGGAAGCAGGGCAGCAGCGGACCAATTGGCAGCCAGAGCGGCACAGGAGGTTTTGGCACACCTTACACCAACAGACAGGGAAACACAGCACAGCGAAGCAGTGGGACATCAAAGAGCAAATTCATCTTTCTGATTATCATACTGATTGTCGGTTATTTTATTCTACGCAGTTGTGCCGGTCAGTTCGCCGGTCCGGCTGAACCTGATCTTCCGCTTCATGACCAGACGGAAGAAACCGGATCTCCGACTGTTGCCGGTGACCCTGCGAATAATGCTATCGACCCTTCAACCGGCATAATCGGTCCGAGAACGCAGCGAACCATGATTATCGGCAACGGACAGGATGTTTTCACGATCATGATCTATATGTGCGGAACCGACCTTGAGAGTTCATACGGAATGGGCACGGCCGACTTAAATGAGATGCTCCACGCGACAATCAGCGACAAGGTCAATATAATCGTGGAAACCGGAGGCACTTCTCGATGGAGAAACAGCGTTATAAAAAACACAACAAACCAACGCTACCTGGTTACATCATCCGGTTTGAAGCTGCTTGCAGATAATCTGGGCAAAAAAACAATGACCGATCCTGAT
>JAHYJM010000129.1 GCA_019428945.1 Bacillota bacterium
ATGTTGAAGGAGGCGTCAGTTTCAGCGATTCTTTGAAAGCATTTCCGAATATATTTTCAGATCTCTATGTTAATATGGTCAGCGCCGGAGAATCAGGTGGCAACCTGGAGGCAACATTAAGCCGGCTTGCGCTTCAGCTTCATAAAGATAAAAAACTGCGGGATGATATTAAATCGGCATCTTTTTATCCTATTGCAGTGCTTGGTTTCGCCATTATTTTACTTTTTGCAATGATGTTTTTCCTCGTGCCAATATTTGCCGGGTTCTTTCCTGAAGGGACTGAGCTTCCCACTGTAACACAGGCAATTATGAACCTCTCTGATCTGATGAGGAATTACTGGTATATTATATTTCCAATCATAATTTTGATCTTACTTCTTTTACGTACATACATGAAAAGTGACACCGGCAGAAGGCAATTTGATAAAATCAAGTTTCGCATACCAGTCATCGGTTCTTTAATCCAAAAAACCGTTGTGGCCAGTTTTGCGCGCACTTTCTCTACCATGATGGCGACAGGAATTCCAGTTGTTCAGGCTCTCGACGCTTCAGGAAAAGCAACCGGAAATACCCTGGTGATGGATGCTACCAAAACAGCAGGTGAGAGAATTCAGGAAGGAAGCAGCGTTTCTGCTCCGCTCGAAGAAAGTGGGATATTCCCGCCTATGGTCACCCATATGATATCGGTCGGTGAGGAGACTGGCGATATCCCTGACATGATGGAAAAAGTAGCTGAATTCTTTGAAGAAGAAGTTGAAACAATGACAAAGGGTCTGACTTCTCTTCTTGAGCCGCTGATGCTGGTTGTGATCGGTGTTGTTGTCGGTGGCATGCTTATAGCCCTTTACTTACCAATCTTTACTGTTATCACGCAAATATAAATAAAGGCAGGAGTGGTCTTAATCATGGCCAAAGTTACAGCAGGCAGGTCTGTCGGATTGGAAATTGATTATGGCACTGTCCGGGCGGTTGAAGCGGCAGGAACACCTAGCGCGCCCAGGATTATTGTCATGGCTTCAAACACACTGCCTGAAGAATCAGTCGATGAAGGGATGATCTTAAACTCACAGCAGGTCGGTCAGGCGCTGCGTGATCTCTGGAATGCAGGCCAGGTAAAATACCGTAAAGTTGTTTTAGGGGTTTCAAATCAGGGAGTTCTGGTCAGGCATACAGTAATTCCAAAAGTAAATAAAGATAAATTAAATAATGTTATCCGTTTTCAGGCCCAGGAACTGCTTCCGGTTGCCCTAGATAGTGTTGTGATGGATTATATGATCACGGGAGAGACCACTGCCGAAGACAACCCTGCTTATGAAGTCCTGATCGTAGCGGCCCGGCGCGAAATGCTAAGCGCTTTTCTGGAGGCTCTTGATTATGCCAACCTCGAAGTGGCGGATATTGATGTCTCGACTCTGGCCCTGATGAGAGTCTTGCCGGAAACGGCTGTCAACCGGACGGTGGCTGTCATTAATATAGCAAACGGTTTAAGTAACATTATGATTTACGATCGGGGACGTCCCCGGTTAGCCCGTTTGGTATCGATAAAACTAAAAAGCCTGGCAGATAAATTGGCAGTCAATCTCAGCTCTGTTCTGGAAGCGGCCGATACAAGTTCAGGAGAGAAACGCAGGGCTTATAACGAGTGGTTGAACGAACTGATTACAGAAGTTGGTTCATCTTTGTCCTATTATCAGAATCAGGAATCATCAACTAACCTTGAGGCAATAATATTAAATGGAAGAGGAGCTTTGCTTGGCGGTTTAGCCGGAAGACTGGAAGAGGCTCTTGGGATTCCAGTTCGCATCACTAATCCTTTCGCAGGTTATATTAATGTTTCAAAAAAAGCAGATAAAGTCGGTTTGGAAGCTGTAAAATATGCGATTAGTGCCGGCCTTGCCCAGCGCGGATTGGAGGGATCCTAAGGTGGAATATGTAAGCCTGCTGCCTCCTGAGATAAAATTAAAACGGTTGGAAAAGAAACGACAGGGTGTTCTGATCAGAATATTTATAGTTTTATTTCTGGTTTTATTGGCTATCTATGCATTTCTCCTGATCAGCACGCTCCTTGCCCGCAGTGATCTGGAATCTTTGCGTTCTGAAAGAGAGCTGGTGGAAAGCCAGATTGAACTGCTGCGGGAATATGAAGTACTCTATAATGATATGAACCAGGCTGAAGGTAGAGCAAACCAGGCTATGGGTACTGTAACACACTGGCATTCATTTCTTGATCGGTTTGCTTTAACTTTGCCACCGGGGGTCTGGCTTTCAGATATGACCCTTAATTATGCTGCAGATAGCGGGAATATGAATATGAGAGGCTGGGGCTTTTCACACAGAAATGTAACCGACATGCTCAACAGAATCGAGGAACTTGAAACTCTGGAAGATGTCCGCATCCGCACTTCAAGCGAAACTGCTTATGAAGGCAGAGATGCGGTACAGTTCAGTGTTGATGCCCAACTGCTGCCCGGTTCACCTTTTCTTGAATTAGATGAGGTACAGACTGGAAACGATCAATCTGCGGAGGAGGGCAGCTGAGATGGCGATAAGATTCGGTAATAACCGTAAGTACCTAATCTACATACTGGCAGGTCTGGTTTTTATTTTAAGCGTCGCACTTATTTACATTCAGTATAATGCCTGGAGCGATCTGAAAGAAGAGATCAGGTTGGAAGAAGAAGAGCTTGATCTTGCCATGATCCGTCTTGCCCGTCTGACCCGTTACCGCGAAAATGCCCCTGAATATGAACATCGATTAGCGGTTGCCAAAGCTTTAATTCCTGATTACCCGGGGGAAGACGAACTGATCAGCTATATTTACCGGGTTGCTGAAGATTCTGATATGACTGTTAACGATATCCGTTTTGAGAATAGGTCTGCCACCGAGCAATATACAATAATGCCTCTGTCTATTAATATTGAAGGTGGTTACCAGGAGCTAAGAAGATTTCTCAGTAATTTATACTATGGCGAGAGAGCAATTCGGGTCAATAATATCAGGATCAGTAGCTCCAGTGGAGCAGAAACGAGTATTTCTGTTACATTGAGCGTGGCAGCCTTTTACAATCATTCGGAATAGTGTTACAATGAACTAACAAATTCAGTTAGGTTATCATAATATTTACTTTTTAATCCAAATTATTATTCTGGAGTGCATCTTATGCAAAGCAACCGGTTATACCTGATAAATAATAAAAGAGATGGTATTGGAGAGCTGCTCGTTGAACGCGGTAAAATTACCCATGAGCAGCTTGAAAAAGCTTTGGAGATGCAGCGTGAAAAAATAAAAAATGGCGGTCGCGGTCTTCTTGGACAAACCCTTGTTGACTTAGGCTATACGACAGAAGAAGAAGTTACAATAGCTGTTGCCAAGCAGGCTAACGTCGACTATGTTTCACTTAACAATTTTGAAGTAGATACAGCAGCCGCGGCTCTGATCGATCCCGACCTTGCCCGCAGGTATCAATCCCTGCCGATTAGTTTTGATGGCAGCCGCCTGGTTGTAGCGATGATGCACCCCAATGACATTGTTACAATTGATGATCTGCGTCTGATCACAGGCTATGAAATAAAGCCTGTCTGTGTTTCAGACAGTGAATTAAGAGCTGCCATAGAGCAATATGGCAGAGCCAGTTCCGATGTAATAACCGAAGAGAGAGATGAAGAGCAGCAGACACAGGAAGAAGATATTCAAACCTCTACAATAGATAAACCTGCCGTAAAGCTTGCCAACTTAATTTTTAACCAGGCCGCGCGCAGTAATGTCAGCGATGTGCATATTGAGCCCCAGGAAAAAAATTTGCGCGTGCGATTCCGCATCGATGGAGTTTTGCATGAAGTAATGCAGCCACCCCAGCGGCTGCACGCTCCGCTTGTATCCAGGTTAAAAGTTATGGCCGGTATGGATATTGCAAATAAGCGTATCCCTCAGGATGGTCGTATCACGCTCAAGATTGAAGGGCGCGTTATCGACTTTCGCGTTGCTTCACTGCCTTCAGCCTACGGGGAAAAAATGACATTACGTCTTTTAGATCGCAGCGCCAAGCTGATTACCCTCCCCGAATTAGGATTTCCCCCAACGCAGCTCGAAAAATTCAGAAAGGCTTTTCACCTGCCTTATGGCTGTGTTCTCGTTACCGGTCCTACCGGCAGTGGTAAAACCACTACCCTTTACGCTGCCTTATCAGAACTAAACAGTGTTGAAAAACATATTATCACTGTTGAGGATCCGATCGAATACCGCATGGCCGGGATCAACCAGGTTCAGGTAAATCCGAGAGCAGGCCTTACATTTGCTTCAGGTTTGCGTTCTATACTGCGAAACGACCCCGATATTATCATGATCGGTGAGATCAGGGACCACGAAACGGCCCGTATTGCGATTGAATCTTCACTGACCGGGCATATGGTTCTTTCAACCCTGCATACAAATGACTCATCCGGGGCAATTGCCCGCCTTGGCGACATGGAAATAGAACCATATTTAACGGCGTCTTCCGTTGTTGCCGTTCTCGCCCAGAGACTGATGAGAACTTTATGCAAGCAGTGCCGTGAACCTTACATTATGAGCCG
>JAHYJM010000014.1 GCA_019428945.1 Bacillota bacterium
TTTTGGTGGAAACCCTGTAGTCTGCGCTGCAGCCCTGGCTGTAATGGAGATTATTCACCGGGAAGGTTTTATGGAAGAGGTTGTTCTGAAAGGTCAGCAGTTGAAAGAAGAGCTTGAAGCATCCTGTTCCTCAGGACAGTTCCGCGGGCTCGGTCTGATCTGCGCTCTTGAACTGAAACAGCCGGCAGCTAAAGCAGTACAGGAAAAATGTACAGAAAACGGTTTATTGATTAATGCCATCGGTGAAAATACCTTGCGTCTGCTCCCGCCGCTTAATATAAGTGATGAAGAGCTAAACGAGGGTTTGGCAATTATTAAAAAATTGCTTCAGGAAATTTAAACATTCAGGAGGAGTTTGATATGGCTAAAGAAAAAGTTGTTCTCGCCTATTCGGGTGGTCTGGATACTTCAGTTATCGTAAAATGGCTTCAGGAGAAATATGATTACGAGATTGTAGCGATGACTGCCAATGTAGGACAGGGAGAAACAGAGCTTGAGGGGCTTGAGGAAAAGGCAATAAAGACCGGTGCTTCAGAGGTATACATAGAAGACATCAGGGAAGAACTTGTCAAAGATTATATATTCCCGATGGTTCAGTCCGGCGCTGTTTATGAAGGTAAATATCTGCTTGGAACAGCAATCGCCCGCCCGGTTATTGGTAAAAAGCTGGTTGAAATTGCCAATAAAGTCGGTGCAACAGCTATAGCGCACGGAGCGACGGGTAAAGGTAACGACCAGGTTCGTTTTGAGTTTGCAGTTAAGGCATTAAACCCCTATCTTAAAATTGTGGCGCCGTGGCGGGAGTGGGAACTGCAGTCCCGTACCGATTGCATCAACTATGCCTGCGATCATAATATTCCGATTCCGGTAACGGCTGAAAAGCCTTACAGTATTGACCGTAATATCTGGCACATCAGTTTTGAAGGCGGCATATTGGAAGATCCGAACCGCGAACCTGACAAGGATATGTTCAGGTTGACAGTTGATCCGTTAGATGCCCCTGATCAGCCTGAGATAGTCACTATCGGGTTTGAAAAAGGCATTCCTGTATCAGTGAACGGAATGGCCCTTTCACCGGTGCAGCTTGTAGACGAACTGAATTTAATTGCCGGGAGGAATGGCGTCGGCAGGGTCGACCTGGTTGAAAACCGTCTGTTGGGCATGAAATCCCGCGGGATTTATGAAACTCCCGGAGGAACTTTGCTTACTTATGCTCATCGTGAACTTGAACACTATACCGTTGATCGCGAAACGCTTCACTACAAGGAGACCCTTTCCCTGAAATATGCAGAGATGATCTATTACGGGCTCTGGTTTACCCCGCTTCGCGAAGCTCTCCACGGGTTTGTCGAAAAAACCCAGGATTGCGTAACCGGAACAATTTCGCTGAAACTTTATAAGGGCAATATTAGTGTAGCCGGCAGGGAATCAGAGTATACACTTTACCACCATGATATGGTAACCTTTGAAAAGGATGAACTTTTCGAACAAAAAGATGCCCAGGGATTTATTAATCTTTACGGTTTACCTCTGACCATAAAAGGGATGATGGAGCTGAAACAGAAAGAACTTTGCCGGGAGGTGTCTAAAAGCTGAAAAAGCCATGGCAGGGACGTTTTACAAAGGATACAAACGAAGCGGTATTACAGTTTACTGCTTCTCTGCCTTATGATCAGCGCCTGGCTCTCTGCGATATCAGGGGCAGTGTAGCCCATGCAGGGATGCTGGCAGAAAGAAATATTATTGATCAAAGCGAAGCAGTGCTGATCATTGAAGGCCTGAACGAAATCAGGGAAGAGATGCTTGATGGTAGCTTTCCATTTGATTTAAGCTTTGAAGATATCCATATGAATATTGAAAAGCGGTTAATTGAGAAAGTTGGCGTTGTCGGGGGCAAGCTGCATACCGGCCGTAGTCGTAATGATCAGGTAGCCCTCGATATGCACCTGTATATGCTTGAAGAAGGCAAATCAATTATGAGCGGGCTTGAAGGTTTGCAAAGAACCATTTTAAATCTGGCAGAACGTTACAAGGGTTTTCTTATTCCCGGATATACGCATATGCAGAGGGCCCAGCCGCTGCTTTTTTCACATCACCTTCTTACCTACTTTTGGATGCTTCAGCGCGACAGGCAGCGGCTGCATGGCGCTTTAAAATGTGCCGATCTTATGCCCCTTGGTGCAGGAGCCCTGGCCGGAACCGGTTTTCCACTTGATCGTGAAAAAGTGGCTGAAGAGTTAGGGTTTTCCGCCCTGTATGAAAACAGCATCGATGCAGTGAGCGATCGTGATTATATTTTAGAGTTCCTTTCCTTTGCATCGATTCTGATTATGCATCTCAGTCGTTTCAGTGAGGAACTTATTACCTGGTCAACTGCAGAATTTGGGTTTATTGAACTCGATGACGCCTACACCACCGGCAGCAGTATGATGCCGCAGAAGAAAAATCCTGATGTTGCCGAACTGGTAAGGGGCAAAAGCGGCAGGATCTACGGCGCCCTTTTCGCGCTTTTAACTGTCATGAAGGGGCTGCCCCTGGCCTATAACAAGGATATGCAGGAAGATAAAGAAGGATTTTTTAATACTGTCGACACTCTTAAAATTATGCTGCCTCTTTTTGCCGAGATGCTGGAAACTATGAGTGTCAACAGGGTTCGCATGGAGGCTGCAGTTGATGATGATTACCTCTGTGCAACTGATTTGGCCGACTATCTTGTTCGTAGGCAGGTTACATTCAGGGACGCTCACCACATTGTAGGCCAGATCATAGCTTACTGCCGCGAAAAGAACCTTCGCCTGCGTGAACTGGATGATAAAACCCGTTCACAGTTTCACCCCAGCCTGGCAGATAACATTGATGCCCTTCTTGATCCGATTAAAGTAATTGAAGCCCGTAAAAGCCGGGGCGGGACTGCTCCGGAGGCTGTAAATAGACAGTTTGAACTGGCCAGAGAGATTTTCAATAATAAGTTATAACAGCCCGGCAAGGCTCAGCAATAATACAATAAATTTTAAGTTTAATTAAAAAATCAGGGGGTAGCCTTTCGTCAAATCAACCTCGGCAAATAGGCCGGCAAGGTGATGAAGCGAGGTTATCCCCTTTGCTTCAAGTTCGGGCAAAAGCTTCAGGAATAAGGTTGCTGCTATCTGCGCATCTCCAAGGGCATTATGCCTGCCCTCAAGAGAAAAATCAAAATAGCCGGAAAGGTTTTCAAGGGAATAATCACCTATTGAATAATGCAGGGCAGAGGTTAAAAGAACCGTATCAATAACGGGGTTAACAATACGCCGCCCTATTGTTTCACCAATTTTATTATTGATAAAGGCAAGATCAAAAGGTGCATTGTGGGCAATGAGAGTCCGTGGACCGCAAAATTCAAGAAATTCAATTAAAACAGGAATTATCGGCGGTTTTTGCCTGACCATTTCATTAGTCAGGCCGGTTATTTTCTGTGCCTGCAGGGTAATCGGTCTGCCCGGATTGACCAGGCGGTAGAATGTTGGTTCTTGCTGTATAGCTTTATTTTCAATTATCACTGCGCCCAGCGATGTAATTTCGTCACCCCTGTAGGGGCGCAGGCCGGTTGTTTCAGTATCAAAAACAACATAGGATGCATCTCTGAGATCTGTCTCCCAATCAATATTTTCTTTAATTAATGTTATTTTTTTTGATAGCAGCTTGAGGACTTCAGGCTCGTAGCTTATTGCATTCTGTTTTTCTCTTGTTAAAAGGCGGGATAGCAGTCTGTCAGCTTTCTGACCGCTATCGTTAATTTTACCTCTTTTGGCACTGCGGTTTAACTTGTGATAATCCGGTTCGAAATAGTTTTTATCGCTCATTTAATCCTCCACGGCTGCTAAGCCTTATGTGCCCTGAATGTATGCGATGTTAATGATTGCAGACGGCTAACAATGAGCATAGATTCTTTTAAAAGGGATAAATCTTTTTTGCTCAGGGTTTTAAGATCGATCAGGTTGTCGGGTTCTAACCCATCTTTAATCTTTGTAAAGGCGTCTTTAATCCTGAACAGTAACAGTGATTCGTAGGCTGCTTCAAAGTATTCGGCGTCGTCAGGTTTAAAAATATTTTTTTCTTTCAGCAGTCGGATGCGTTCAAAGGAATTTGTTTCCCTGATGCCTTCCCGCAGGGCAAAAAGACGTAAACAATCGACCATGTGAACCATAACGGCATTTTTTAAATTAAGCTTGTTGTGAGTCTTTCCTTTTCTTTCTGTAATGATTTGCCTGAACAGGTTTAGTGGCACTTTCTGTTTCAGATCATCTTCAGCCATAAAAAGTAAAGCATGACGCGAAGTTTGAAATAGCCGGGATGTGTAGATGCTAAGATTATCAAACAGGCTTTCATCGCCGGCAAGATAACGGTAATCAAGAAAAATAGTCATATTTCGAATATCTTTCGGATCGAGTTTGTCGACCCAATTCCGCACATTATTTTTCCATATTGAAAGGGGCAGGCACCAGTGGCGGTTATTGGCCATCACACCTCCAGTGCAGCGCTTGAAGCCACATGCTTCGAGACCATTTACAATTCGCTTACCCAGGGCCAGGAAATAGTTGGCTGCATTTTCAGCGGATTGATTAAGCGAGTCTTCGAATATAATTCCATTATCCTGATCTGTGCGGGCGAACTGTTCCTTGCGCCCCGCGCTGCCCATGTTGAAAAAGCAGTATTTAAGCGGTGGCATCCCCCATCCGTCTGCAACCATCTGGGCTTCTGCAATATGAACAACTTTACGGTTGATTCTCTCATATAACTCGTTGATTAATGCACAAATTTCAGACGCGTAAGCTCTTTCCGCCAGGAGCGCCTGCTGAACCTGGTCAATATCCCGTACGAGAGCGGCAAGCCCCTTTATTGTATCCTGGTATTCAATCTGCTTTACTATCGAAAGTGTGCCGCTATTACTGGTGCGAATCAGATCTTTAATCGTTACTATGCCTCTTAAAACATCGTTGTTGTCCGTCACAATTACATGTTGGATATTATGCTTTGTCATCATCAGGAGGGCCTGGTAGCTAAAATCATTCGGGCGGACAGTGATCAGGTTAGTTGACATAATTTCATGAGCGTTTATCTCTAAATCCGGATTATTTTGTGCGAGCACTTTGTTAACTAAATCTTTCTCAGTGATTATGCCGACAGGCTTGCCGCTTAAAGATGCAACCACAACTGAACTGACTTTATGCCCGGACATTTTGCTTGCAATTTCAGAAACCTTATCCATCGGCAAGCACGTGATGACTTGTTCAGTGGCAATATCAGCGATCCTTTGTCTTAATGATTGCCCATGCAGTCGCTGTTCATCATGGTTATCGGTAATAGTCTGGTAAAGCTCTTTTAAGCGGGTTGCGAGAATACCGGTAATGTAATCGGCAAATTCTTCATTGGAAGCGAGAGCTTTTTTAAAAGATTGTCGGCTGATTAGCATGCAGGTCAGGTCTTTAGATGCCATCATTGAAAGCGGATATGGCTCATCGCTTGACAATACAGTTATCCCGAAAAAATCACCTTTGTTCCGCACTGCCGTAACTGTTTCTTCTTTGCCGATTTGAGTAAGTGCCCTGGCCTGGCCTTCCAATATGAAAAAAAGGACATGTTTCGAACGGTCGCCTTCCCGGAAGATATAACTTCCCTCAGAGAAAATTTCAGTTTTTGATGTTTTGATAATATTTGTCAGAACTTCGTCATCCAAGTAATTAAAAGGCCCAGTAGCTTTTAGAAGTGAAAAAGCTTCGTATTTGAAAGCTGCTTTTTCAGGCATGATCCAATACCTCTTGAAAAATTAGAAATGATATAATATTCATTATAATCTTTCGTGTCGGTGGCGACAAGTAAAAAGCGGGTTCATCAAAGAACCCGCTCAATCTTAAAATAAAAATTCAATATCACCGGTAGATCTATTGTTTAGCTGCCTGCCTGATTTTTCTGGTCTTCCTCTTCACGAAGCATGCGGCGCAGCACTTTTCCGATCATGGTTTTTGGCAGTTCATCCTTAAACGCTACCAATTTTGGTACTTTGTATGCTGCGAGGTTCTTTTTGCAGTGTTCAAATACCTCTTCTTCAGTCATACTTTCGCCTTCTTTTAATACAATATACGCTTTCAGGGTTTCACCGCGGTAAGGATCGTTGATGCCTGCAACAGCGGCTTCAAGAATTTTAGGGTGAGTATACAGCACTTCCTCGATATCACGCGGGTAAATATTAAAACCACCGGCTATAACCATATCTTTTTTACGGTCCACGATATAGGCGTAGCCTTCCTCGTCAGCCTTGGCAATGTCACCGGTGAAGAACCAGCCATCGCGAATGCTGTTTGCAGTTTCATCAGGCATGTTCAGGTATCCTTCCATAACCTGTGGGCCGCGCAGGCAAATTTCGCCTATTTCGCCGATTGGCATTTCTGTTTCACCGGTTTCAACATCAACAATTTTAAACTCTGTATCGGGCATTGGCAGACCGATGCTGCCGGGTTTGCGTTTGCCATAGACAGGGTTGGCGTGGGTAACAGGCGATGTTTCCGAGAGGCCGTAACCTTCAACCAGTTTACCGCCGGTATTTTTTTCGAACTGTTGCTGGACTTCTACGGGAAGGGGCGCTGCACCGCTGATACAGACCCGGATCGATTTAATATCGTATTTTTCGAGATTTGGCGCATTGTTTATAGCTACATATATTGTGGGAACGCCGGGGAAGAGAGTCGGTTTCTGTTTGTCGATTGTTTTAAGGGCGTCTTCAAGAACAAAGCGGGGCAGCAGCACAAGTTTGCCACCATTTAACAGACCCAGGTTCAGTATGGTTGTTAAGCCATAGCTATGGAAGAAGGGTAGCACTCCAAGGATAACTTCTTTACCATCTTCATAATCAGTACACCATGCTTTAACCTGGTACATGTTGGCTACCAGATTGCGGTGCTGCAGAACAGCTCCTTTTGATACTCCCGTTGTTCCACCTGTGTAAAGGAATAAAGCGCGATCTTCCGGTTTAACTTCTATAAGAGGAGGTTTTTTGCCGGCATATTTCTTTGTCAAATCAGTAAAGGAGTGATCGCCAGCGGTAAGCTCCACCCGGTCGCCTTCTTTCTTTTCTTTCGCCACCGTGTAAAGGAAGCTGAGCATGCCGGGAAAATAATCCTTAATATTCGATACTATAATATTTTTAAGATCGGTCTTTGGTTGAATCTCTTTGATCATCTTATAAAAACGGGTCAGAGTGATGATGGTTTCAGCTCCGGAATCTTTAAGCTGGTACTCCATTTCCCTGGCAACATAAAGAGGGTTACAGGGCACTACAATTGCACCGATCGAAAGGGCTGCAAAATATGCAATAGGAAACTGTGTGCTGTTAGGCAGATGGATAGCAACACGATCACCCTTCTTTACTCCCAAATCGGCCAGAGCGGCGGCAAGGCTTTCAGCCTCTGCAGCAAGGGCGCCATAAGATAATTCGCGGCCCATGAAATGAACTGCCTGATTCTCTTTATATTTTTCTGCTGTTTTCTGGAAAATCTCGTAAAGTGAGAGGGCGGGGTAATCAATACTAGGGGGAACTCCTGGTTCGTAATGTTTTAGCCACACTTTCTCCATCTGGATAGTTGAACCTCCTTGTGCGTTATCAGCGCTAAATAGTAATTATTGCTGATCTTGTATTCTATATAATATTTCAATTTCCTGCTTAGTTTAAAAAATTATAAACAAATACAAAAAAACATTAAAAAATTCTGACAATAAACCAGATTATCATTACCGCTTCCAGGGTCAGTTTAATCGGCAGGGCGCTGACAAAGCCGAGCGTTGCTCCAATACCTGATCTAACTGCCTGGTCTGTACGGCGTCTGAAGATTAAATCTGCAAGGGTTGCTCCGACAAAAGGTCCGATTAGCAGGCCGATCGGAAAGAAAAAAAGTCCGATAAGCAGGCCGATACCAGCTCCCCATAGTGCCGCTTTTGAGCCCCCGAAATAGTGGCTGCCCAATGCTGTAAAAAGATAGTCTACTGCCATTACAACCAGTGCGAGAAATGCCTGTCCCAGCATGAAATAAAAACCAAGATTCTCAAATCCGGCTATAAAGCCATAAATCAACATACCAAGCCATATCACCGGAGCTCCGGGTAGTATAGGCAGCAGGGTTCCCAGCAGGCCGGTTAAGAAGAGAAGTGAAGCAACGACAAGCGCTATAATTTCGAGCATTATTACCCTCCGTAAATTAGTATGATCATATTATATATCATAGCGTAGTGGCCAGTTGCCCCTGAATTGAGAGCTTTTTAAAAATATTTCTGTTTCAGAGCAGGAAGGATTCAATGATTAAATGTCGAACCAATATATTTAATTTACATTAATATGTATAAATTGGGAAGGAGGCGAATAATTAAAAAAATAGATGAAATTAGAATTAACATGATTTAATATTCAAAAAAGGAGGTGATTCCGCATGTCATCGGATAGCAAAAAAGGTTATAAGCTAGAGGTATGGGTTACAGCAATCTGTTTTATTATTGTAGCAATAACAGGCGGATTTTTTAGCTCCATTGTAGTTATTATGAATGAAAGATTTTTTAACCAGGTGCCTACCCCGGAACAACTGGTTCCATTTTATGGTGAATCAATGTTTGTCGCGAAGGAAGGTTTTTTAGGTTTTCCAATGCATTATTTCTGGCTGATTGTTTTAAGTTGGATCGGTGCAACTCTAATCGGTGCAATCTGGTGCGTGGTTATGGATAGATTGGAACAACAACAACGGCTCTAAAGCCTTTATGAAAGGAGGGACTCATTTTAATGGAACCAAGAGGAGAAGTATTTGTATTAGGTTTAATTCTCAGTATCATCGTTCTGCTTATATCTGTCTTAATCAGTGTATGGGCCCGCCGTTTTACCCGTAACCTTGGCGACTACTATGTGGCAGGCCGCAGCATTGGCGCTATAAATAACGGTCTGGCTATGGTTTCGCTTGCTTTAAGCCTCACTACATTTATCGGTTTAACCGCCCTTATTATTGAGGGGCTTTATATCGCAGTTGCTGTATATGCTTCTTTTACAGCAGCTTTCATCGGTTTGCTGCTTTTAGCCGCTCCTTATCTGCGGCGGCACAAGTCGTTTACGACAATGGCTTTTATATCGGAAAGATACGGCAGCAATACTCTTCGCTATATTTCGGTTGTCGTTATGATGATTGTTTCTGTTCTCTACCTGGCCGGCAACCTGAAGGGAATCGGTATCGTTTTTTATTTTTTACTTGGCGTACCTGAAGTTGTCGGTATTGTTGTCGGCGGTTTGGTTGTAACGCTTTACGTTACCCTGGGTGGAATGTATGGGGTTACCTATAACCAGACCTTTCAAACTATAGTGTTGCTTTTCTGCCTTATGTTTCCCGTGGCGATTGTCTTAAGAACGCTCGGCGCCTCAGGCTGGGCTTTCCCGCCGCTCGGTTACGGTGATATGGTACCTCTGATGACTCAGACGGTGCCGCATTACTTCTGGGCAATGGTAGTCCACCCGGTTGTCTATATTGCAATATTCCTTGGCTCTTTCTTCGGGATTATCGGCCTGCCGCACTTCGTAATGCGTTTTTTTACAGTGCGTGACGCCAAGGAAGCCCGCTGGAGCACAGTGCTCTGTGTATTCCTGGTTGGTCTGGTAAACACCACAGTATATGCCACCGGTTTTGCTGCTGTATACTACATGCAGACCCAGGGGGTTGATATTCCCACAGCCGCATACGATTATGTTGTTTTCATCCTTGTTGAAGCTTTAGCCGGTGAAGGCTGGCTCGCCCTTGCCGTTGCCGGTTCTGTCGCCGCCGGTTTATCGACAGTCGCCGGTCTGTTAATGATTATGGGCGCCGGCTTAATTCACGATCTCTACGGGGCGATCAAACCGGATGTAGATGATGAGAAGAAACTTAAATTATCTTATGGCGCGATGTTGGTTGTTGGTGTTTTAGTGATTCTCTTCTCGCTTAATCCACCTGAGTTTATCCTCGAGGCAATCATGTGGGCCTTCGGGATTGCTGCCGCCGGTCTTGGAGTGCCTATTGTAATGGGTATCTGGTGGAAGAGAACTAATAAATATGGTGTTGCTGCCGGGATGATCGTCGGCTCTCTGATTGCTTTTGTCAGCTGGATCATGATTGGCTATATGGGCATGGATCCCGTCGAAATCCCCTTCCCCATATTCGCCAAGTATTTCTACGGTCCACTTGGCTGGATCAAGGTCACAGCAATAGCTGTGCCTATATCATTTATCCTAACTGTAGTGGTCTCGTGGCTGACGCCGGCCCCGGGAGAAGAACTGCAGAGACAGGTAGATGAAATGCATGGTTGGTCTGATTATGATCCAAAACGTTACAATGGCAAAGGACTGCCCATTACTGTTATAGTTTTATCAGTCGTTGTAATGTGGTTCATGACGACCTTGTATGACATGTTCCCCAAGTAAACTCCACAGGCAGGGGCAGTAATACCGGTTATTATGCCCCTGCCTGATATTTCCTACAGGAGGTGATCGCTTTATGGAGAATTGGGAGAAGCTGAGTAAGATGCCTTATAAAGAGATTAAAGAGATGCAGGACCGAAAACTGCGCGCCTTTATTGCAAACCAGATGTACCTCCATAGTCCATATTACAGCAAGCTGTTAAAAGAGCAGAACATCGATCCCTTTAAAATTAAGGGGGTAGACGATTTACGCCACCTTCCCTTTACATATAAATGGGATATAGCTCCTACAGATGAAGAGCCGCAAAAAGCGAAAGATTTTGTTATACGCCCTGATGAAGAGCTTACAGAAAAATACGGACACCTGGCCAAAATGTCGATGACAGGTGGAAAAGCTTTAGTGGAGGACAAGGTTTACGATTTTAAGCCGGTGCATATTCATTTTACCACCGGGAGGACTGCTCTTCCCACTCCTTTTGTCTATTCAAAACGGGATCTGGAAAATCTTCGTGAATCAGGGTATCGTCTGTTAAATGTATTCGAAGTAACCAGTGATGATGTTGTTGTCAATTGCTTTCCTTTTGCGCCGCACCTTGCATTCTGGCAGACATATTTCGCCGGCGAGAAAATGAATGTGGCCGGTTTCCACAGTGGTGGCGGCAAAATTGTCGGTACCAAAAACCTGATGGATGCTTTTGAATATCTGCGACCGACTGTTGCCGTATTTATTCCGGGTTACTGTTACTATTTTCTCCGCGAAGCTGTAAAGCAGGGCCGCGATTTTTCATCGGTTAAGAGAATATTTTTCGGTGGTGAAAGAGTGCCCCCCGGGCTCAAAGATAAAATCAAAGAACTTTTTACCCAGCTTGGGGCTGAAAATGTTATGGTTCTTGCAACTTATGGTATGACTGAAGCTAAAGTTGCCTGGCCTGAATGTCCTTCCCACGATGAATATTTCGGGTATCATCTTTATCCCGATATGGAGATCTTTGAAACGGTTGACCCCGAAAGTGGTGAGCCGGTAGGTGAAGGTGAAGAAGGCGAGATAGTATATACCGCTCTTGACTGGCGCGGGACGGCAGTATTGCGTTACAGAACCGGTGATATTGCTGTAGGTGGCCTTCTTTATGAGCCCTGCCCCAACTGTGGTCGTACTGTGCCAAGAATCAGCTCCAATATACAGCGTAAATCTGAACTGAGAGAATTTAACATGACTAAAGTTAAGGGTACTCTGGTAAACTTAAACAATTTCTTCCCGCTGATGATGAGCCATCCGGATATTGAAGAGTGGCAGGTAGAAATGCGAAAAAGAAATAACGATCCCTTTGATCTTGATGAAATCGTGCTTTATGTAGCTACAAAAGGTGAAGTTGATCGTGATAAGTTTGTTGGAGACCTGCAGCAAAAAGTATTAAGAGACACTGAAGTATCGCTAACTGATGTTATTTTTAAATCTGTGCCTGAATTGGTTTCCCAACTCGGTATGGAAACAGAACTGAAAGAAAAACGTATTGTTGATAACAGGCCAAGTTAATGGTTGTTTCATGAGCCAGAAAGGAGGAAACATATGCAGGCGTGGAATAAAATAAGCCGGATGCCGGCGCCGGCGATAAAAAAACTACAGGAAGAACTGTTAGGTAAGATGTTAACTGAAGAGTTGATGGTTAGGCATCCGTACTACAAAGCCCTATTTAATGAAAAGGGAATTAATCCCGCTGAAATTAAAAGCATAGATGATTTAAATAAAATACCTTTTACTGAAAAAGCCGATATCGTACCCAGGGAGGATGATTTGCTTCACACGAAGAAGTTTGTACTGGAGCCACCGGCAGAAGGTGAAGGAAAGGAAAAGAAAAAAGGGTTTTCTCTGTTCGGTAAGAAAGAAACCGGTCCAGATCCAGGTGATTATACTTTCCATACTTTATATTTTTCCGCAGGGCGAACAGCAAAACCGGTTCCGATCGAGTATACTCATTATGATCTTGATAATCTCAAGGAAGCGGGTATGCGAGCTTTTGAAATCATGGAGATTACCAGGGACGATACTTTAATCAACGCCTTTACCTATGCGCCAAATGCACACTTCTGGCAGACATTTTACAGCACAATCGGCATTGGCAGCACAGCCCTGCAAACCGGTGGAGGGAAAGTATTGGGTTTGGAGAAAATCCTCAAAGCGCTCGATAGCATGGAGGCGCCGGCCCTGGTAATATCTCCCGGGTATGGTCGCTTTGCTTTGCTAACACTGGATCATTTTGGATTCAGCGCAGGGAATCTCGAAAAGATAGTACTGGGTATTGATTTCACACCAATTGCCGTGGTTGATCGAATTAAGGCTTTGATGAAAGAACTTGGTGCGAAAGATGATCAGGTTAGGCGCATTTATTTTAACTCAGAAGCGAAATCGGGTTGGGCAGAGTGTGCTCCGGGGTTTGGCTATCATACAAATCCTGACCATATCCTGGTTGAAATTGTCGATCCGGTGACAGGAGAGGTGCTCAGCGAGGGTGAACCTGGTGAAATTGTAATAACTCACCTTGACACCAGGGGGACTGTCTTGCTGCGCTTCAAAACCGGGGATATCGCTACCGGCGGAATGACCACTGAGCCATGTCCAAATTGTAAACGGACGGTACCGAGAATTCTTGGTGATATTGAGCGTAAAGAACATATTTACGAACTTAAGGGCAAAGAGGGCATTGTTTCTTTCAACGGCAACCATCTTCGCAGAGTAATGTTTGCCCGTGAAGACGTTTTGCTCTGGTACGCAGAATTAAACCGCACAGATTCCGAAGATACACTGAAAGTGATTGTTAAAGGTGTTTCCGGAACAGATGAGGAAGCGCTGCTGCCGGCCCTGAAAGATGCTTTGGTCGGGGAATTCAACCTCGCGTTAACCGTAGAGGGCAGTTCTTTAGATGCTGTAGCCAATAAAATCGGACTCGAAAAAAATATTACCGAGCAGAATTTTTTTGACAACAGAATGAACTGAGATACAGTCAAAATTATATCTAAAGCCCCTGCTACGGCGGGGGTTTTATTTATGCTTTATTCTAATATAGCGTTAGAATGCTTTTCAATGGTTACCGATAATGGTATAATAAAAAAGCCTTTGACTGTTAAAATCCAATAAAATATAAACATTTTTATAGAAAGGCAGGTGCGATATTGAGCAAACTACCGGATCCCGTAAATATCGATACGATTGCTGATAATCTTGCTGACGCTGTATTCCTGGTAGATCTCGATAAAAAAGTCGTTTGGCTTAATAAACAGGCCGGCGAATTTTTTCATACCAACCAGGAGAGGTCCGGCGGTAAACCTATAACAGAACTGACCTCTATAAAAAAAATGGATGATCTTCTTTCCGAAGTATTCGAGCAGCAGGCTGCGTTGAAATGTTCTTATGAAGAAGCTTCGGTAAAAGTTAAAAGGCTTGATCAACGTTACTTTTTTAAAATTGCCATTAACCCTATTTTCCATGAAGATAAACTCTGGGGCGCTCTTGTTCAGCTTACAGATGTAACCCGTTTTCATGAGATGGAAAAAATTAAGACAGATTTTGTTTCGATCGTTTCGCATGAATTCAGAACCCCGCTCACAACAATTATAGTTGGGGTTGAAATGCTTAAAGAAGGTATGCTGGGAGATTTAACTCCCAGGGGTAAGGAAGTCCTTGAGGCGATCGGTTCCGACTGCGAAAGGTTAAACAGGCTTATCGACAACCTCATGGAGCTTTCCAGGATTGAATCCGGAACAATTTATGTTGAAGCAGAGTCGACAGATGTAGCAGATTTAGTCCAGGAAGCTGTCAGACCGCTTAAAGTTCAGGCAGATAAACAGGGGATTGAATTAATAACTGACCTTCCTCCGAAACTGCCTCCTGTCGCGGCAGATTTTAATAAATCAGTTTGGGTTCTCGCCAATTTGGTTGGGAACGCGATGCGCTACACAGATCCCGGAGGAACGATAACTGTCAGGGTAAGGCAACGGGGAAAACGCCACTTCTTCTCGGTTGAAGATACCGGTTGCGGCATTCCAAAAGAACATCAGGAGAAGATTTTCCGTAAGTATGTACAGGTGAGTGGACCGGGACGTAAAGGCGCCGGCGGAGTAGGACTGGGCTTAGCCATTGCCAAGGATATCGTGATGGCGCACGGAGGCGAGATTTGGGTAGAGAGCGAAGTTGGGAAAGGCACTACCTTCACCTTTACTTTCCCTGTATACCAGGGTGGAGAAGCTGTCACGCTGCCAAACGGAAACTAGGACGGAGGAGGTTAATCAATGAGCAAAAAAATCTTATTAGTGGAAGATGAAAAGAATGTAATATTGGGAGTGCGTACCTGTCTTGATGCAGTCGGTTACCAGGTAGATATTGTTGAAGACGGTGAAGAGGCTTTAAATTCCGTTCGCAGAGAACACCCCGATTTAATTTTACTTGATCTGTTGTTGCCAAAAATTGACGGCTTTGAAGTATTAAAAGTTTTAAAAGGTGATCAGTCTACCAGCAGCATTCCAATCATCGTATTGACTGCCAAAGCTGAGGAAGAGGATCGCCAAAGAGCTCTTGATTTAGGCGCGGATAATTATATGACCAAACCTTTTAAACCACAGGAGCTTTGGGATTTACTGAAAAACTATCTGGCTGATTGAGGTCAGCATAATATTAATCATTTAATCTGCCGGGGGCACAGGAAACTGTGCTCTTTGTTGAATATGGAGGTTTTAATGTCGTTACAGAAAGCAGGCTATGAGCAGGGCCCAATACGGCCTCCAAGCGAAGCAGGCAGTTTACTGGTAAGATTAACCCGTAACTGCCCCTGGAATCGCTGTCTCTTTTGTCCTGTGTATAAAGGTGAAAAATTCGGCAGGCGCAGTTTAGAAGATATTAGTAAAGATATAAAGAACATTGCTTTCGCAGCAGGCCAAATAAGAGCGTTATCTCTATCTTCAGGGTATGATGGTAAAATCAACAGGCAAACTTTAGCCCTGATCCAATCAGAACACCCTGCACTTTTTCAGCTTGCCTTCTGGCTATTCAGAGGGGGTGAGAATGTCTTTCTTCAGGATGGAGACAGCTTGCTGCTTCCTGTTCCCCAGCTTAAGAAGATTTTAAATCTGCTGAAGACTGAGTTTCCATCTGTTAAGAGGATTACCAGCTATGCCCGCTCAAGGACCCTAACCCGCCGTAGCGTGGAAGAATTGGTCATCCTTAAAAATGCCGGTTTAACCCGCATTCATGTCGGTATGGAAAGCGGTAATGATGAAGTTCTTGCATACATGAAGAAAGGCGCAACTTCTGCCCAGCACATTGAAGCAGGGGTAAAAGTTAAGGCTGCCGGACTTTCTTTAAGCGAATATGTTATCCCCGGTCTTGGGGGCAAAACACTCTGGCATGAGCATGCCGTTGACAGCGCCGTAGTTCTAAATAAAATTAACCCCGATTTTATCAGGCTCCGAACCCTCGCTGTACCGCCCGGATGCCCGTTGTACAGTAAAGTCGTGTCAGGAGAATTTATTCTCTTAGACGATGATGGCGTGGCGCGGGAACTTGCTCTTTTTATAGAGACCCTCGAAGGAATAGACAGTTATATTTACAGTGATCATATTCTGAACCTTTTTGAGGATTTGGCCGGCAAACTTCCAGATGATAAAGCCGATATGCTTGGGATTATAAACAGCTATTTTTCAATGACACCAAAAGAGCGGGAGCTCTACCGGCTTGGTCGACGAGCAGGTTATTTCCGGACACTTGCTGATTTAAACAACAAAACTCTTTGTTCGCCAGTAGAACAACTGTATAGTAGTTTAAAAGAGAAAGGTATATCGGTTGACAGTTACATCCGCGAGAACATGCTCAGGTTTATTTGAATAATCGAGCGCAGAAATATTAAATAAAGGTGATAACCATGCGAGTTGCCATCTGTTTACTTGAACTGCATATCCATGAGTCAACCTCGCTAAAATCAAAGCGGAGGGTTATTAAGAGTATAATCCATAGACTGCGTAACCAATTTAACGTTTCTGTTTCAGAGGTTGGCAGTCAGGATCTATGGCAGCGTTCAGAACTGGGGCTTGCTGTAGTCTGCCATAATGGTGCCGGGGCAGATAAAATCATGGAAAGCATATTTAGCTTCATCGAAAAGGAAGACAGGGTTGAGATAATATCAACCCGTGTTGAAAACTATTAAAAAAGGATAATGTCATGTTTGTTTTAAGAAAAATAACCGATCTGGCTCAGCATTACCTTGAACTTGTGATTAATCCGGGCAGCAGGGTTATTGATGCAACTGCCGGTAATGGTTATGATACAGAATTCCTGGCCAGACAGGTTGGCCCTCAAGGTCATGTATATGCTTTTGATATCCAGGCGGAAGCGCTCAAACGAACTGCTGAAAGGCTCAGAAAGTCAAACTTGATTGACAGGGTGACCCTTTATGAAACCGGGCATGAGGAGATGAGCAGATTAATAGAAGAGCCTGTCAGCGCGGTTACTTATAATCTGGGTTACCTGCCCGGCGGAGATCACAACCTGGTTACCCGTAATGAAACAACAATTGAAAGTTTAAATCAGGCGCTTGAACTTTTAATAACGGGTGGCTTAGTTGTGATTACCATGTACCCGGGGCATGCAGAGGGAAATCTGGAAAAGCAGAAGTTGCTCAGCTTCTGTTCGAAACTTCAGGCGATTGAATTTACAGTTGTTCATATGAATTTGCTTAACCTGTTGAGCAGCCCACCGGAACTGTTAATCGTGCAAAAAAATCATTTTAAACAGAAGATGAAAGCCTAAAAGGATATTGATTGTGCCATGTCGAACAAAAACCATAGTGTACCTATATTTATGAGACAGGAGCAGGGAGAAACTGAAAGATAACTGGCGGTTGGTTGAAAATGAATTAATACTCGTAGATGAACGTTTGAGAGAGATTATAGAAACGGCAGGTTCTGAGCTTAGATTGGTGGGCAGGTATATTATTAATAATTCCGGTAAAAAAATACGCCCCGCTTTATTTTTGACTGCAGCTTATCGTTCTGGTAAAAATCTGAAAACCTTTATTGACATTGCCGTTGCACTCGAGCTCCTGCATACTGCATCCCTGCTTCATGATGATGTTATTGATCAGGCTTCAGTGCGCAGGGGTAAAGAAACGGTACATATCAAATGGAGTAATAAAATTGCAGTTCTTTGTGGTGATTATGTTTTAAGCCAGGTTTACAAGATCCTTGTGGAGCAGAGGGATTGGCCCTTGATGGACGTTATTGTAAATATTGTCCAGAATCTTGCCGAGGGTGAAGTTGAACAGGCATTTGCCGATTATTCATCTCCCGGCCTCGAAGAAAATTATTTTGAGTGGATTGGTAAAAAAAGTGCTTCTTTTTTTGCCGGTTGCTGTGAAGCCGGTAGTTTAGTGGCCGGTGATGATCTTGAGGAACAAAAGCTCTGGTCACAATATGGTTATAACCTGGGGGTAGCTTTTCAGGTTATAGATGACCTTCTTGATTACTCGGGTGACAAAAAAATAACAGGTAAACCCCTGTATGGAGATCTGAGCAACAGGGTTATAACTTTGCCTTTGATCAGGACTATACAAACTGCAGATCAATTAACAGTGGAATTGCTTACCAATTTTTTAAAGCACGAAGATGAAAACGGTGATCGCTTAAATGAAGCTGTAAAAGCTGTTCTTGCTGGTGACGGACTTGAATTTACATATAAAAAAGCAGAAGAATATGCACAAAAGTCAATTGAAATAATCTATAAGATGAAATCAGTTAGCCCTGAAAAAACAGAATCCCTAAAAAGCCTTACAAATAGTTTGTTGAGTCGAATCAAGTAATATAGCAGAATGCCAGTTGTTTTAAAGTGTCCTATAAAAGAATAATAATAGAATTTCGGAGGATAGATTGATGCCTGATCGCGCTATTTCAAAGTCAGTGATTAAACGATTACCCGTTTATCTCCGTATCCTGGATAATTTAATCGAGCGGAAAGTAGATATGATCTCATCAAAAGAACTCAGCAACGAATCGGGTTTCACCGCTGAACAGATCCGAAAAGATTTAGCCTATTTTGGCGCTTTTGGTACCCGTGGGGCCGGTTACAACACAGCTTACCTCAGAGAAAAGATTATTAAGATTATCGGACTCGATAAAACAATCAAAACAGTTGTAATCGGGGCAGGCAATCTGGGTACAGCGCTGACCCGCTACAATGCTACAAAAAATCCTTACGTCGATGTTCTTGCTGTATTTGACCAGGATCCGCGCCTGATAGGAAAGCAGATAGATGACATTACCATTTATTCAATTGACGAAGCACCGGCATTTATTGAAAGCCATAATATTAAAGTCGCTATTATCACAGTTCCCGCCATGTCTGCCCAGGAAACAGTGGATCTTGTTACCAAACATGGTGTTCGCGCACTCCTGAACTTTGCTCCCGTCAAGCTGAATGTGCCTGAAGGAGTACACGTCCATAATGCTGATCTTACTATCGAACTCCAGAGTCTGATCTATTACAGTTCTGCTGAAGATGAGCGGCTAAAACGTTTGCAGCATGAAGTAAAGGCCAAGAAATCGCCTAAAACCTTATCGCTCGAATAAATTTCCTGAATAGGACTTTATTGTGTTGACTTTTGATAACGCCTTTTGTATACTTATTTATGCACATGGAGCTGTGGTGTAGTTGGTTAACATATCGGCCTGTCAAGCCGAAGACCGCGGGTTCGAGTCCCGTCAGCTCCGCCATATTGCCGAGATAGCTCAGTCGGTAGAGCAGCGGACTGAAAATCCGCGTGTCGACAGTTCAATTCTGTCTCTCGGCACCAAGTATGCGGAAGTGGCTCAGTGGTAGAGCATCGCCTTGCCAAGGCGAAAGTCGCGGGTTCGAATCCCGTCTTCCGCTCCATTTTTTTGGCGACATAGCCAAGTGGTAAGGCAGAGGACTGCAAATCCTTCATCCCCGGTTCGAATCCGGGTGTCGCCTCCAAATTTCGCCGGAGTGGCGGAACAGGCAGACGCAAGGGACTTAAAATCCCTCGACCATAACATGGTCGTACCGGTTCGATTCCGGTCTCCGGCACCAAACCAATATTAAAGTTTGATTTAATAATTTATAAAGCCACCTTGAAGGTGGCTTTTCCCTATGTATTATCGGTTTAAGATTTATCATCTTTTCGAGAGTCACAGGTTTAAGAATATTTGCATATTAATGTTTCGGCATGTATTTCTTCTGCATATTATCAGGAATGTAGATGATAACTCCAAGCGCGAGTAATATATCACCAATGCTCAGCAGCCTGTTATCTTTATACCATACAGGTATCCAGTCACCCAGTAAGCTCAAATTGGTTTTTTCATCCGAGACAGTGTGAAATGGACTCATGGTTCCTGCAGCCAGTTCTGCAGCCACATTATCAGGCAGCCTTGAAGTATCTACAGGCATCTTACCCTGATTGGCAGTTATAACTACCAGGTTTAATAAAATACCAATTCCGATTAATATAATTCCAGTTTGAAGTTTCTGCATGATTATAAATACAAGGAGCAATAAAAAAGAGAGCATGTAGAGATATGGAGAATAAGGCTCAAGATAACCTTGAAAAAAGTGGAAATCAGCCAAAATTATAGTTTGCAGAACAATGGCTGTTATGATTAGCGGCCAACCTGGCAGTTCGATATTGTTTAGATTCTTTACCCTGCCTTTGATCAGCCATCCAATAATAACCCCCAGCAGAATCGCTTCCCATAACAAAAAAGTGTCCTCCCTATAGCCAGGCTAATGATATAACTCTTGCCGGAATAATTCTCCGTCGCTAATCATATCATCTCTATTGGTTTCATCCTGAATATTAAAATCAAGCAGTGGGTAAATCCGGGTGAAAGCTTCAACTACTTTCGGGTCAAACTGGGTCCCGGCACCCTCTTCAAGCTCCTTAAGGGCAAGTTCAGGACTGAGCGCTTTCCGGTAAGGTCTGTCACTGGTCATAGCATCAAATGCATCTGCTACAGCCAGGATACGGGCGCTGATTGGTATTTCCTCGCCCTTAATGTGATCAGGATAGCCCAGGCCGTCCCAGCGTTCATGATGGTGCCTGATAACCTCTGAAGCTGGTGCGAAAAACTTGATACTCTGAAGTACTTCAGCTCCTGCTTCACAATGAGTTCGCATTATACCGAACTCTTCATCAGAGAGCAGCCGATCTTTTTTCAGAATGTCTTCAGGTATAGAAACTTTGCCCACATCATGAATTAAAGCGATGTATTGCAACATTTCTACCTTGTCTTCCGGAATTCTCATTTCACGGGCGAGAGAAACCACATAGTTGGCGACACGGGATGAATGGCCTTTTGTATAGGGGTCTTTGGCATCAATTGCTACGGAAAGGCTTTTTATGGTATCTAAAAAGGTTTGACGCATTTGCATATATGATTGAAAAGAGTGTCGGGCTAGAATCAGTGGTAGAAGAAACAGTACAAGACCCCAAAAACCGATGTTTATATAAATAACGGCAATGAGTGCTCCCAGTGGAGCCATGCTAATAAAAGTGGGGGTACACCATTTTAAGTTAATCAGCCAAATTGCGACAGGATTTTCATTTTGAGTTAAAGCCAGGATAAGCGTTACAAAAGTCGGGTTAAGAATAAAAATTACCAACATCGATGCGATAAACGCAGGTAGATTATTAAATGAAAAATCTGTACCCGCAGGGGTTAGAAGTCTGTAGACTATGGCAGCTAAACCGGTAGAAACAGATACCTGTGAAATGTTAAATAAATTCTTTATACGATCTTTTCTATACAATAATAGGAATAAATCTCTGGCTATGGTGATCAAAATAACGATAAAAGGTTGAAAAAGCAGTATAGAGGCAGCATTAGCTGCAAAACTTACTGTGACACTACCGCCGCGTGGAAGTGTCACCGGAAATGAGTCCGCTAAAACAACAAGAATAAGAAATACAAGTATTGGGAATATGTTGACCTGTGACCAATCCATCATCATGATAGAATTGTATATAACTACAAGAGCTACACAGGTGAGAATAGCAATATAGACTAGTGCTTTTCTGGGGATGCTGCTTTTCATATCTGTTCACCCTAATTTAATAAAGCCGGCAGCCAGTTTAATTATATCTTTACCATCTAAACATTGCAGCACCGGCCAGAATGATACCGGCCAGTGTTACGAGCGCCTTTACCAGGGTCTGCTTCATGATTAAGCCCCCTTTACAGGTAGCTCAACGGTTTTCCGCTATTGCCGCTGGCGACGCTCCGCTCATTATTCGCTCGTTTATGACAAAAAAATGTGTTTCCCTAAACTGCTGCCGGCTTCAAATATAATCTTATTCAATTAATGAGATTCTTCTGTTGACGGCATCTAATGTCGCCCTGATGGTTGACTCGAAATCATCTCCTTTGATAAGAGCTGTTCCCAAAAGCACCTCTTCATGGTTATTGGAGCGCAGGTTAACAGTAACTGCAATAGCTGATTTGTCACAGAGAACTATTTTTTGTACATTACCGGAAACTAGTGTACCGGAGGTGTTCATACATTGTTCTACTGCTGATAGAGTGGCTGTGGAAATTAACCTGAGACGGTTTTGTTCTATGTTGGGACCTGCGGCTTTAGCCGAATATGATTTCTCGCCATTATCAATTGTTACTATTATTTCGGTTTCACCATTTTCTGCTTTATAACTAATACTTCTGAATTTATAGCGGTCTGGTTTTTTCATCGGAGCCGCATTTTCAGGGGTAAGCTGAGCAACGCTTATTTTCTTGTGATCCATTTCTATGCCCATTTTAACCAGTATAGCAGATTCTATATCCCTGACTATTTGTTTGGGATTGCGTTTAGAGTTCGCCAATATATGTATCTCAACTATTTCACCATTCTCGTAAGCAAGTTTCCCTGATACAACTCCCTGGATTTTGGAAATAATTGATTCTATCTCTTCTAATGCCTGTTTTTCAACTTTCAAAGCAATAACCCCCCTGAACCTAAAAGAGACAAACATTAGCCGGTTTCTGTTAATAAGAAATAGAGCCGGCTTTATCCATATCACAGTTTATTCGCTACTAAATGGAAATATCCTGCTTATTTTAAAACAAATTGTAAAAAAGGTTGTTCAATTCTTAACATTCGCTAAAACCGCAGGCTTCGCATTTCAAGCAGCCTTCAGCTCTGATCAAAGCACAAGTGCCGCAATCCGGACATAATTCGAGCTGATGATTGCCATTTTGTATCTCATTACCTGCTTCGAAAAGCGCTAATTTACGCAGAGCCTGACCGATGGCATCGGGTACGCTCATTATTCGGTTCGGGCCAAAGCCCACTGAACGGGCGCCTCCTATTCCTTCAAGCTGGGTAACAATTTCATCCACACTTACACCGCACCTTAAGGCTAGCGAAATCAGTCTTGCTATAGCTTCAGTAAAGGCTACAACATCGCTGCCGGCTTTTCCGATCTGGGCGAATAACTCAAATGGCCTGCCATCTGCTGTGTTTACTGTGACAAAAAGGTTGCCGAGAGCAGTTCTGATACTGGTTGTGTTGCCGCTTAAAGTTTTTGGCCTTTTTGTTGGTTTTAGCGTATCTTCTGTATTTCCGTCGCCGACATTTAAAACCTGCTTTGTTCTTGAGCTGTCCCTGTAAATTGTTATACCTTTGCACCCGGCCTCCCAGGCAGTAATGTATGCATTTTTAACATCATCGGCAGTAGCTTCCTGTTTCAGGTTAATGGTTTTACTGACAGCATTATCGGTGTAACGCTGAAAAGCAGCCTGATGACGCACATGCCAGCTGAAATCAATTTCCATGGCAGTTTTAAATAAGTTTTTATACTTATTGGGCACATCTGAGTCTTCCGGAATTTTACCGGTGCTGGCGATCTCCTGGATAAGTCCTTCACTATAAAAGCCTTCTTTTTGAGCAATCTCCAGGAAGACAGGATTGACCTCTGGTAGATCTATGCCACCTAAAATATTTTTCCGGATAAAGGCTATGCTGAAGTAAGGTTCAATGCCACTACTGGCTCCGGCCAGAATTGAAATTGTGCCGGTGGGGGCAATAGTTGTACGCGTGGCATTTCGTACCCGATCTTCATCTCTGCCGGTGTCATGAATACTGCCTTTAAAGTTGGGGTAAACATCTCTTTCAGCAGCCAGCGCATATGATTCTTTTTTTGCCTCATAATTAATAAATTTCATTATTTCTTCAGCAGTTTCAATTGCCTTTTCACTGTCGTAAGTAATTCCCAACCTGACCAACATATCATGCCAGCCCATTATGCCCAGGCCGATTTTGCGGTTGCCTTCTTTGTGCATGGCGGCTATTTCAGGGATTACATAGTTACTGGCGTCTATCACATTGTCAAGAAAACGAACTGCAGTCTTAACCGTTTTTGCGAGTTTATCCCATTCAATATTTTGTTTTTCAGATACAAATTTACCGAGATTGATTGAGCCGAGGCAGCATGCTTCGTAAGGGAGCAGTGGTTGTTCGCCACAGTTATGAACTACGATTCCGTTTGCATCAAAGGAGTTAATGCCGGGAACCGGTACATCGTAAACTTCTTCAATTTGATCGGGGGTGATTGATTCTATTGTTATGGTGTAGCGCTCACGATTTAATTGTCTTTTATATTGTTTTAAAGCGGCGGCAAGTCGGGAATTTTTAGCTGTATCGTTGAAGCCTACCTTATCTGAGAACCTGATTAAATTGTCTTTAGTTATAACCAGCTCGTGTTGAGCTTTAGTCTTGTATAACTTATAAGAGCCCTTGCCATCAGGTAGTTTTGCCCGGCCTTCTTTTCTTCTCTCTGCATAAATAGTACTTATAACACCAAACCGGGCCAGCATACGCTGAATCGCTTCCAGTCTGGCAAGGTCACTTTGGGCCAGCCTCACTGATATCCCCTTTTTCTGGGAGCCCTGCACAGAACCATCAGCATCAAAAATACCTTTAAGCATACCTTTGCTGAAGGCTGATGAAGTAGCAGTTTCGAGGAACGGAGTGATAGTTTTATCGCCAGGCCGCATCCCGAGGGTGAGAGCTACTTTTTTTAAAGATGCCAGGCTCATTCTATATTCACTGCGGTTGCTTACTTTCCACCAGCCTTTAAAATCTGCCCGACAGGGCAAGGTTTGGGCTGCCTCAAAAGCTTTGTTAACAATGCCCAGGTTGCCATGGTCCGGCCAGGCCGATAGAAGCGCTTTATCCTTCTTTAGAGTGCCGTCACCGATTAACAGGCCAATCAGGTAGCCTTCATCTTCACTGTAGAGCCCCGGCCATTCTTTAACTGGTTGATGGTTATGGAGAATTAGTTGATCTCCCGGTTTTAATGCGCCTGCTTCAATCCATTTAGTATCTATACTATAACGGGTTTTTTTATTAACCCTGAGGAGCCGATGATCGGCAGTCGCCCTTACCTTAAAGCCTTCCTTTGTTTTGATTGATAAAAGCTGCTTTTCACCGGTAGAGTAAAAGCCCTTATTGCCGGTCTGGTACGGTTCGCCGTTAATAATTAAAGTTGACTTAACCCCGATTAGATTTTTAACTGTCTTTGGACCAGCGGTGGTCATGACGAAAGTATCCCCTGGAACACAAGGATTGGTCGTTTCATAAATACCGATATTAGGGGTGGGGTTGTACTGATTCATTCTGTCAATGAAAATTATACCCGGGTCGCCCTTTCCCCAGGCTTTTTGAACAATCAAATCGAATACTTCCCTGGCATCAAGCTGGACAGGGTTGCCGGTTTCAGGATCACAGTATATTTCTTTGTTCCGGGGATTGATCAGGTTGTAAAGGGGATCGGGATCATCGCCAATTGCTTTTCGCATAAAATCATCGGAAACGGTAACCGATAGGTTAAAATTATTTATATCATCTTCTTTTTCTTTGCAGACAATAAATTCCAATATGTTGGGATGGTTGTAAATCAGTGAGCCCATATTGGCACCGCGCCTGGTTCCACCCTGCTTAACAGCTTCTGTTGCAGCATCAAATATTTTGAGGAATGAAATTGGCCCGCTGGCTACACCATTAGTAGATCTTACAAGATCGTTGCTCGGGCGCAGGCGATCGAAGGCAAAACCTGTGCCGCCCCCGGTTTTTTGAACCAGGGCCATATTCTTAAGGGCGGTGAATATACCTTCCATGCTGTCTTCGAGTGGTAATACAAAACAGGCGCTTAACTGTTGTAGCTCTCGGCCTGCATTCATAAGTGTCGGCGAGTTGGGCATAAATTCTGCCTGAGCCATCATGTTGTAAAATGAATCCTCAATATTTATTATTTCTTTTTCATCTTTGCCATAATTTTTTTCGATCGAGGCAATATTCGCTGAAACTCTGCGTAACAGGTCTTCGGGTTGTTCGGTGGGGTTGCCTTTTTCATCTTTGATCAGATAGCGTTTTTCATAAGTAATACGGGCGTTTTGGCTCAAATCCATAAAAATATCCTCCCCGGGAAATTATTATTAATTATATTCTCTATCTATTGCTTTTTTCATTCCTATTATTTAAAATAAATTTTGTTTTGTTCACTTTTTTTCCTGGTACGAAAATTACTCTTTTTTCGTAAGTAAAGCAATGATATAATAACAGGTGAGTTTTTTTCGTTTTTGATGTTATGTAAAGGAGGGGAAATGCATAGGCTATGGCAAAAGAAAAATCACGTAAAGCACTTAAAAGACAGCGTAAGAAAAGAAGACGGGCCAAAAAGAGGAAGAGGTTGAAAGGCCGGACCTAGTAAGCCGCCTGGCGGCAAAAATATAAATGTGAGAGGAGGTGCAGTTTTGCCACTTTACGAATTTTACTGTTCAGATTGTGGGAAGAAAACTGAAGAGCTGTGCAGTAGTACTGTTAATAAGATTAAATGCCCAACCTGTGGGAGAGAGGCCGGTAGGGTTATGTCAGCTTTCCGAACCGGCAAAAGTTCTACGGGCGGTGGAACCGCCTCCTCAAATTGCGGCGGGTGAAGCAAAACCAGCTGCAGCAGTTGCTGACAGTATTCTATTCTTAATAGCAGCAAGGGGGCGCTTATGACTAAGTATATCTTTATTACCGGCGGAGTAGTTTCATCTCTGGGCAAGGGAATAACAGCGGCTTCTCTCGGCTGCTTACTGAAAAACAGGGGTTTGAAATTAACCATTCAAAAATTTGATCCCTACATTAATTATGACCCCGGAACAATGAGCCCCTATCAGCACGGTGAGGTTTTTGTAACTGAAGACGGTGCTGAAACAGACCTTGATTTGGGGCACTACGAAAGATTCATAGACGAACATTTAACCAGGGACAATAATGTAACTGCAGGCAAAATTTACTGGTCGGTTATTGATGATGAGCGGGAAGGCCGGTACCAGGGTAACACTGTCCAGGTTATACCTCATATCACAGATCAGATAAAAAAATGTGTCACCCGGCTGGAGCGAAATGGCGATCTCGATATAGTAATTACAGAAATTGGCGGCACGGTTGGAGATATAGAGAGTTTGCCCTTTTTAGAAGCTATACGCCAGCTCAGGTATGAAATTGGCTGGGAAAATGTATTATTCATACATGTTACACTTGTACCCTACCTTCGCATGTCAGGCGAGCAGAAAACCAAACCGACACAACACAGCGTTAAAGAACTCAGGTCGATCGGTATACAACCCGATTTGATTGTCTGCCGTACAGAACAACCGCTTGGTGATGATTTAAGGCGTAAGATTGCTCTGTTCTGTAATGTTCAGCCGGAAGAAGTAGTCGAGAACATCGACACAGATGTTATTTATGAAGTGCCTCTGCTACTTCAGAAACAGAATCTTGATCAAATGGTTGTGGAGAAGCTTAATATCGAATGTAGAAGCGCTGATATGAAAGTGTGGAGCGATATGGTGCAGCAGGCCAAAAAGTTGGAGGAAGAAGTTACTGTTGCCCTGGTAGGTAAATATGTGGCTTTGCCTGATGCGTATATAAGCATTAATGCTGCCCTTGCTCATGCCGGACTTGCTCACAATGTCAAAGTCAGGGTTATTTTGGTTCCCGCTGAAGATATAGAAAAGGGCAATGATGCCAGCATATTGGATCAGGTAGATGCTATTCTTGTGCCGGGTGGTTTTGGTGAACGCGGTATTGAAGGTAAAATAAGCGCCGTACGCAAAGCCCGCGAAGAAAAAATTCCCTTTCTTGGTTTATGTCTTGGCATGCAGTGCGCTGTGATTGAATTTGCCCGCAATGCAGCCGGAATTAAGGATGCTCACAGCACAGAGTTTGCACCACAAACATCGGGTCCTGTGATCAATTTTCTGCCTGGCCAGGAAGACAACACCCGTATTGGAGGAACCCTGCGGCTTGGCGCTTATCCCTGCACTATTAAGAAAGGCACCCTTGCCGAAAAGGCATACGGGGAAAAACTGATATGTGAAAGACATAGACACCGATATGAATTTAATAATGACTATATGACGGTATTAGAAAGAGCAGGGATGGTATTCAGCGGTTACAACGAACAGGATGAATTGGTCGAAATGATCGAATTAAAAGATCATCCATGGTTTGTGGCAGTGCAGTTTCATCCGGAGTTTAAGTCAAGGCCGACCCGTTCTCATCCTCTTTTCAGGGGTTTTATCGGCGCTGCAATAGAGATGAAAAAGAATCGGGAGAATTAATAACAAGGTTGGCCATTTCTGACATAGAGATTCGGCGATCCATGCTTTTTGTCTGAAGAAAGCGAAATGCTTCTTCTTCAGTAAGGCTATAATTATTAATCAGCTTGTTCTTTGCTTTTTCTATGATTTTACGTTCATTAAGTTTTTGCTGAAGGGATGCAATTTTCTCATGCATCCTTTTTTTGCGCGCAAACTCACTGCATACAGCATCGGCTACCGCTACCAGCACGGCTTCATCTACCGGCCAGTTTAATTGCACAAAATTGTTCATTTTAGTTTCTGTGGTGTTAATGAGGAGCACTCCCGCCAAACCGTCACTCTCTATAATATCGGCCAGTTCAAGTATATTCCCGGGAGGCAGGTTCGTGTCTATCAGGGCCAGCCAGGGCTGAACAGTACGAATCAAACGCAAAAAAAGGGGAATGCTTTTTGCTTCACCGGAAGAATAGTAGCCGGCACGATTCAGTACTGTTGTTACTTCACGCTTCAAAATAGCATCAGTTGTACCTATACAGTAATCAAAGTGGTTATTGCCCATCAAGTTCTCCTCAGTTTCCAGGGTCTTTATTTATATATACTATGGTTTTTGACTTCAAATGGCAAGAGAGGGCAAAAAGTATAAAAAACCCTCCCCCTGAAGAGGGGAGGGTTTTAGAAGCGATTCTGTTAATATTAGAATCTTGTAAGGTAGTGTTTTACTTCCCAGTCGTGAACCTGTATACGATAGTCAAGCCATTCTTTCATGCGGCCTTCGCGGAACCGATCATAAATATGTTCTCCTAAAGCTTCCTGAACTACGGAGTCTTGATCAAGCGCTTTAATTGCTTCATACAATGTGCCGGGCAGACTTTCAATATTATGTAGAGCCTTTTCTTCATCTGTCATAGTATATATGTTCAGGTTAACCGGAGCAGGTGGATCTATCTGGTTCTCAATACCATCCAGTCCGGCCCGCAGCATTACTGCAAATGCTAGATATGGGTTGCATGAAGGGTCAGGACTGCGTAGCTCAGCCCTGGTTCCCACTCCCCTGCGGGCAGGAACCCTGACCAACGGGCTGCGGTTGCGATGCGACCAGGCAATATAAACCGGGGCTTCGTAACCGGGCACCAGACGCTTGTATGAGTTTACCAGCGGGTTTGTAACCGCCGTATATCCTTTGGCGTGTTTAAGCAAACCACCGATGAACCAGATCATCTCCTGGCTTAATTCATCGGGGGCATCAGGATCATGGAAAATATTTTTCCCTTCTTTGAAAAGGGAAAGATGGGTGTGCATTCCCGAACCGTTGATCATCGCAATCGGTTTTGGCATAAAGGTTGCGTAAAGACCATGCCTCTGCGCGATAGTTCTGACCACAAAGCGAAAAGTTGAAAGATCATCGGCAGTATGAAGAGCATCACCATATTTGAAATCAATTTCATGCTGTCCGGGAGCTACTTCATGATGAGACGCTTCAATTTCAAGGCCCATCTGTTCAAGGCTTAAGACCATATCTCTTCGGGCGTTTTCACCCAGGTCAGTCGGGGCAAGGTCAAAATATCCCCCATGGTCATGGGTTTCAAGTGTGGGTGCTCCGCTTTCATCTGTATGAAACATAAAGAATTCAGCCTCGGGACCGCAGTTCATCGAGTATCCTTTTTTAGCAGCGAGGGCAATCATTTTTTTTAGCTGACTGCGGGGGCACCCTTCAAATGGTTCACCTTCGGGGGTATAAACATCGCACATCATCCTGGCAGCACCGTTCTCACTGGGACCCCAGGGAAAAACTGTAAAAGTATCAAGATCAGGACGCAGATACATATCCGACTCTTCTATCCGCACAAAACCCTCAATTGAAGAACCGTCAAACATCAATTCATTGTCCAATGCTTTTGGTAGCTGGTCTTTGGTTATGGCCACATTTTTTAGTTGGCCTGATAAATCGGTAAACTGCAAACGGATAAACTTAACTCCTGATTCTTTTGCCATTGCCAGAACGTCTTCCTTGGTAATTCCCATCAGTGACAACTCCTTTAAATAAAATAAAAAATAAAAACGCCCGCCGACAGTTATACAACTGCTTAAGCGGGCGCCTTTGCCCAAGAAAATTATATGGGAACATTTTATAAATGTCAATGCATTATTAATAATTTTTACCTGTTTTAAATATTAAGAGCAGAGAGGAAAAATAAATGATATCTTGAATTATACCTACTAGATATAATGCATTAGAGATTGAGTTTTACTGGATGGAACAGGCAAAAGCCAGGTAGAGAGCGGATTTTAGAATAATTATGGATAATATTGAATCCGGAACGGAAAATGGCAGAGTGCAAAATGAATTGAGGAAATCAAAACAGGGCCGGGAACAGCAAACCGGATCGACCAATTACATCAATATAGAGAATGCTGATAAACCCCGGGAAAAGTGCGGGGTTTTCGCAGTATTTAATAACAGTGGGTCCGGCAATGCGGCAATTATCACTTATCTGGGTTTACTCGCCCTTCAGCACAGGGGTCAGGAAAGCGCAGGTATGGCATACAAAGGCCTCAGGGGAATCGAATCTACTAAAGGGATGGGATTGGTGGAACAGGTATTTACCCGCAAAGCGCTTTCTGCTGTTGAATCAGAAACTGCAATCGGCCATGTTCGTTATTCTACTACAGGCCCAAGTAATGCTGCGAATGCGCAGCCGCTTGTTGCCCGATCCTTTGACGGCTCGGGTATTGCCCTGGCTCATAATGGCAATCTTACCAATACCCGACGGCTTTACAATGCAATGCTCGAAGAGGGACATATATTTCATTCAACATCTGATACTGAAATTATTCTAACATATATTTTCAGGTATCGGCGGCATGGATTAATGCAGGCTGTGGAGAAAACAATGGAAAAGATCGAAGGCGCATATGCTGCAGTGGTATACGATGGTGATAAACTTGTTGCTTTTCGCGACCCTAACGGTTACCGTCCACTGGTTATCGGCTGCCTTGGCGAATCATATTTTGTTGCATCTGAAACAGCTGCACTCGATACAGTAGGGGCTTCTCTACTGCGGGAAGTAGAGCCAGGAGAAATTCTTCAAATAAGTTCAAGTGGTATTAATTCCAAAGTAACTTCAAAATCTGAATGTAATTCTCTCTGCATCTTTGAATATGTCTATTTCGCACGGCCCGACAGTGTAATAAACGGAGCCAATGTGCATCTGGTGCGTAAAGCTATTGGCGCCCTGCTGGCTAAAAGAATTACTTACAGTCTTGATATGGTTGTGCCGTCACCTGATTCCGGCGTTTCAGCAGCTATCGGAATGGCTGAAGCGCTAAATATCCCGCTTCAGTGGGCGGTATACCGAAATCCATACCTTGGCCGCACATTTATTGAACCTACTCAAAGCGGGCGTGAACTGGCTGTTCGTTTAAAATTTAACCCTATCGCAGAGGTTATAAAGGGGAAAAAGATTGCAGTAGTCGATGACTCCCTGGTGAGGGGAACTACGGCAAGAATTCTCACCGACATGCTTAAAAAAATGGGCGCCGCCGAAGTTCATCTCTGTATTGCTTCACCGCCTTACAGGAATCCGTGTTATTATGGAATAGATATACCTGTAGCCAGGGAACTTGCTGCCCTGGGGCCTGATTTTGACAAACTCGCTTCGTCGATAGGTGCTGACAGTCTCACTTTTGCAGAACCTGAAGATTTATTTATAGCAGTTGGTAAAGATAGCTGCAATTACTGCACTGCCTGTTTTTCCGGCAGGTACCCCGGTTAATGAGGGTGTAAGGAGGACATCATTTATCATGAAACATTTTTTATCTGATCATTCCGGCAGCTTACGCGAAAAAGTGGTTATCCTTGATTTTGGAGGCCAGTACAGCATGCTGATCGCCCGCAGGATCAGGGAGTCCGGTGTCTACTGTGAGCTTGTTCCTTATGATACTTCCTGGGCTGACATAAAAGAACTGAATCCCGTTGGGATTATATTATCCGGCAGCCCGGCTTCTGTCTACAGTGAAAATGCTCCACGCTGTGATCCTGCACTTTACAGCGGTGGCGTGCCTATACTCGGTATATGCTATGGAATGCAGTTGCTTTCACTGGAACTAGGCGGTGAAGTGAAAAGAGGCGCCCGTCCCGAGTTTGGCCGGACTTCATTCAGCATAGTTGAAAGAGAGCCGCTTTTCAGCGACGATCTTTTCCTGGATGAAAAAAATAACTGTGGTTGGATGAGCCACCAGGATGAAGTTTTAAAACCCCCACCTGACTTTGCCATTCTGGCCAGAACAGAAAACAATACTATGGCAGCAATCGGTGATCATGACCGTAAAATATACGGATTGCAGTTTCATCCGGAGGTATTCCATACTCCCGGAGGAAACAATGTTGTAAAGAATTTTCTTTTCACAGTCTGTGGGTGCAGTCAGACCTGGACCCCGCGCAGTTTCGTTGATGATGCCGTAGAGGTAATCAGAAAAACTCTGGGTGAGAAAGACAAAGTGGTATGCGCATTAAGCGGTGGAGTCGATTCGTCTGTTGTTGCATTTTTGCTCGACAAGGCAATCGGCGAAAGAGCTGTTTATATCTTTGTCGATCATGGGTTATTAAGGCTGGGCGAAGCAGATCAGGTAACGAAGCTATACCGGGAAAAGCTGAAAGGCCGGTTTATACATATAAATGCCCGCGAGCAGTTTCTAGGTAAGCTGGAAGGTGTTGTTGATCCGGAAAAGAAGAGAATGATCATCGGTGCAGAGTTTATTAATGTATTTAAAGAAAAAGCGCTCTCGATGGGTGATATCACCTACCTTGCTCAGGGAACCATCTATCCGGATGTAATTGAAAGCGGCTCTGTTAATGGAGCAGCGGTAATTAAATCGCACCACAATGTTGGTGGGCTGCCTGAGGAGCTTGGTTTTGATTTAATTGAACCGCTGCGGGAACTATTTAAAGACGAAGTGCGCCTGGTCGGCGCTGAACTTGGTCTTCCAGACTCAATTCTGAAGAGACAACCTTTCCCCGGCCCCGGGCTTGCGGTCAGAATTATCGGTGAAATAACTGAAGGAAAGCTGACCATCCTGAAAAAAGCAGATGCTATTTTCAGGGAAGAGATTATAAATTCAGGGTTATCATCTGACCTCTGGCAGTACTTTGCAGTCTATACAGGGATAGATGTTGTCGGAGTTAAAGGTGATGACAGGCATTACGGCCCTGTTATAGCTCTGCGGGCAGTGTATTCTGAAGACGCAATGACCGCTGACTGGGCCAGATTGCCGCACGATCTGCTCGAGAAAACTTCGGCAAGAATTACCGGAGAAATAGTAGAAGCCGCCCGGGTAGTTTATGACATAACCTCAAAACCGCCGGGAACAATTGAATGGGAGTAATCTGATTCTGCGAGATTAGCCATATGTTTTCCTATATCCATACATGTCTGTACAATAAACCTCCTCGTCCCGGGTGGGAGAGGAGGTTTGCC
>JAHYJM010000130.1 GCA_019428945.1 Bacillota bacterium
TCCTTTGGAGTTCCATACTTTTCAGCTGTACCGGCCTTTAACGTGGGCAGTAGTTGCCGAGCAAGCTCTGCTGGTTCGAAATTAATGTTTTCAACAGTAACATCTCTCCAATCAATTCGATTCATTGCTCCATAAACAATAAAAGCAAGGCGTAATTTGTCAGAAACAATCGCCTCTGATTTTAGAAGCCAGTGAGAATCAAAAAGATCTCTCGCTTGACCTCGTGATAATAGTGCAGCCAGCTTACCGGCTGCTATTTCGTGGATATCGAGCACTGGGATATTTATGGCTTTAAACGACCCTAACATATATGAATCAGAAGGCTTGCTCTCCCATAAAGGTTGTCTAAACATATAGTTAAGATCAATTTCAAGGTTGCCGGATTGACCGGTGTAGCTCTGGTAGTTTAACCTCCACTTTCCGCCAGCGTGTTCATCAGGGACTCTTCTAACGTTAAATCCTTCCCGAGCACAAACTGCTTGTATAGCCGCTTCAAATTTTGGTCTTTCGGAAAGCATTATTTCACGATCAAGCGCGCCGTTATAGTTCAAGTCAATATCTACCGATAATCTGGGCAGATATTGGCTGAATAAATTAAGGGCTGTACCGCCTTTTAAAACCCACTTATCCTTGAGGTAAGGATGGGTATTAAGGGCATTTAGTAAACGCAGTAAATGCAAAACTTTTTCAATCATATCAGCTTTGTACCCCGTCAATCTGGCCAGGGGCTGTACTTCTGACGCTGAAAAAATCACTCTACTTCCCTCCATGTTTCATACATTATCTCTGCCGGGACTAAAAGATTCCATTCCTTAACAAACAGGCTATTCCTGCGCTTTCCACGGACAAAATAGTGGGGCTGGTCAGGACGTAACCGGTGAAGCGTTTTTAAATGAGTTTCATCAACCATTAAAGTCTCTCGATGTTGGTCCAAGAAAAACCCTACCTTTGCAGCTGTAGTGGCATTGTTGAGCAGGCCTACATAGTCTACAACCTGATCTAAATCAAAGAACTCTATTGATTCTAATGAACGCCACATTTCTTCCAGGCTTCCGGCCAGATCGGGACGATTTAACAGATCGACTAAAGTTCGCTCAAGTGTGGCTATTTTTAGTTCTACGCCAGAGCGGTTACGGAAAACAACTCCATATAAGTCCTTTTCCATTAGCTGCAGATTTTGCGGCACCTGCACACTTATAAACTTATAACTTCTAAACTCAAACGGTGATATCCGGTGGCGAGCCGTATAGTAGAGAGTGTTAAAAGTAGAGTAGGCTCTGCCGTGAAACTCAAGTGCTGTATGATGTGAAAGAACCGCATCGGGCTGTAATTTGGCTGCTACAAGATAAGGGTCGACCGGGCTTGTCTCCGGATCCTCACCTGCGGGCACCGACAGGTAAAGGCCACGGCGTACTGGTACGATTAAACCTTTGTTCCGATAATAGGTGAGAAGCGCTTTACGGGTATTTGTTTTGCCGGTACCCTGGGTGGATAAATATTGATCAAGATCTGAAACGGTAAAAACAGCATGTTTCGCTAAAAATTCCTGCATTGTTTCTCACCACCATATGACATAAAATCGAGATAGTGCTAATAATATTAATACTATCGAAGGAAATTGTCAAATAGATCAGTTGTGAGGGTGTGAGGGCTGGCCTATCGTTAGTGCAAGAGCTTAAGCGCTTTCGTGGGAGCAAGGTTGCTCACAGGTTTTCCCGGTGAACACCAGGCACCAATATAGCATCATTTAATTGAGATAGTTCCAAATACTTAACAAAACACCAATAATTATGATGGCTATAACGATCTTAATAAGCCTGGGCCTTATGGTGTCTTCGCCTTTTGTTACAATTCAGAGGTCCCAAAGTGAGTCACTTTTTTCTTAGCGATCGCACAATTATCACTACAACTGCAACTAAGGCGATCACAATTAAAATATTAATAACTGTAAATATAGTTGAAGTTAAATCAAATATCATTCGTCTCAGACCTCCTCTTATTTTTAAAGGGTGCCGTCTCTTTTAAGTTCTTTAATTGCATTTTTTATGGCCAGCTTAACTATGAAATATAAAGCTATAACTCCTCCTGCAAAAAAGATTAAGTACAATGCCAAGATAAAAATTTCAATGATACCAATGCGACCTATCATTTACGAACCGCCTCCTGTTCCGGAGTTTTATAACTCATTTTTGTCCCGGCCTTTCTTAAGTTCATTCTGTTGATACCATTTTATAAATACTCCCAGGCCAACAGAAATGAAAAAAGCTAATATACCCGATATTAAACCAACCCAGGTAAATTCCCTATGCTGAACGTAGTGGATGATAGTCCAACCCAGGGCGTATGTAAAACCATAAATCAGGCCGAACTGGACGCCCCATTTTACTGGCTCCTTATGTGGTCTGTGGTATTTAAACATTATTTGCCTCCTGATATGAAAGTAATGCTTCCCGATAAAACCCCCAGACCAGCAGCCCTAATGTTGCCAGCGACAAGAGCATAAAACTAAAGTTTACATAGCTTGAAATGGTCAAAAGGGTTTCATTAAAGGGGTAAGTGTAATAACGGCTGAAGGGTAGAATCCAGCTGTTTTGGAGGATGTTTACAGCAAAGAACAATGTCGCATATAAATATATTTTACGCTTAAGCCTGCGGTAACCGGTCAGACAAACAATAAAACCGGCTATATAGATTGTCAGGGGTAGATAGTTGGCAAAAAGGCTTTGCGTAAGTATTTGCATGACCTGTCCCTTCCAGTAAGTTAAGGTTTTTTAATAGCAAATTATAAGCGAGACTCCTGGTAGAATGCCCAGATCATCAAGACAAGGGCACCCATTGAAACGTATCTGAACAAGATCGTAATATAATTAGAAATCATTATATACCTAAAATCTTCAGGTGAACTGAAATACTGGAGAATCCAAAAAACGGCAGTGTATATTGCTAAAACTGCGAAAAATACCGCTGCATAGGCGAAGAGCATGCGCCTGTTTACTTTAAACCCGCGCATACAGATCAGGGCGCCTGCCAAGGCAATTACAAATGAAATGATGCTGTATAAATAAATCGTAATCATAGATTCCATATTAATTATCTCCAGTTATATAGGTGCTTAGCGCATTACTTCTGAATAAACAGTTTATTTCCTGCTACCTTTACCATTTACCAAAATAGAAAAGCTAAACATTAAGCGGAACGGAATTCAAGCGTAGGTCTGCTTACCCCAATCAACCTGGCAAAGTCCGTTGCTGTTATATCCCCAGATTTCCACATGGGTAATACTTCTTAAGCTTACCGGTATCTCTCGCGGTGGCCGGCCTACAGGACGGCCGGACCTGGTACCATAACGCTTGGCCTTGGCCATGCCTTCACGGATCCGCTCCACGGTTAGTTCGCGCTCCATTTCAGCAACGGCGCCTAAGATGGTTAACATGAACTTAAACATATTATTGTTGTCCGTGCTGAATCCTTCTTTCATAAAATGAACGGTCACATTGTAGGAAAAGTCGTGTATACTATCCCCTTATTTTTTTTGCAGTTGTAGCACTGTAAAATTAAAGTATCATAATATATTGACAATAACCCAAAAATTAAAGGCCGCATTTTCTTGCAATTCCCTGCCTCCTATGCGGCCTTAGTTTGGCTGTTAAATTTATCTATAGAATAATTTATAGGCTGGCTTAACAATTTTTTCCTTTATACTTGAATAATAGATACATAAGTGATACTTTTACAATGTATATTAAAAAGGTAATATTGTAAATTGCCTGCCATATATCATTATTTTAAGGTCGTGCAGATATTCGCAACTCTTTAGAGGGAGGTCACCATTAACTCTATGAAGACTTTTGTTGGTCCTGTTGAAAAATGTCTCGTTTTTCTCGACCAAAAGAAACATTATGGTGCACTTATAATAGCTGTACTGGTGGTCGGCTCTGGTCTTTTAGTCTACGGTACAGGAGGTATAAAGTACGTATATTCCCATTCCATGTATCTGGCTATTTTATTGTCGGCAGCGTTGTTTGGTTTAAAAGGGGGAATAATAACTGGCCTGATTGGTGGCCTTATATTAGGCCCCTATATGCCTGTTGATGTAACAACCGGCGAAATGCAGCTGGCGGTAAACTGGATTTTTAGAACCGCTTTTTTTATGCTCATTGGAGGTATTGTTGGGCAAGCTGTAAGTGTATTGACTACAAGAAAAAGAAAGCGGCAAGCATTTTGATCCGGAAGTGTTAAAGGTGTTCCTGAGGGAGATCAACAACACTGGCTGATTGATAAAGTGATTCGGCCGGCAGCTTAAAAAGGGGATTGCCCATGCTAAACCACGCTAACGATTTATCCACAGACAGGCAGGCGCTGCAGCGAAAGCCTCGCCGCATGCTCTTTCTCTTTGTCGCACTATTTGTGGTGATGGCTGCCGGCATAGTCTTGATCAGTTATCTTACTTATAAAGACT